>JAFAUE010000488.1 GCA_019243475.1 Acidobacteriota bacterium
GTTGCAAGCCCTGAGTGTCGGGATGGCCGAAAACGGATTTCGTAATTGTGTAATTTCCTAATTTTGGAATCGCGTACACGCGCTTCAACCACTTAAATCGGAGTGGAGAAATGGAGAAGTCCTCTCCCTGTACACTGCTTACTCTCCGATGGCTCACACCCTGGCGTTCTGGATCGGCTTCAACCTGTTTGTCCTGGCGATGCTGGCGCTCGATTTGGGACTACATCGGCGCTGGCCGGTAATGGGCTTCAGAGCTGCTGTTGGCTGGACGGCATTCTGGGTGCTGCTGGCAGCAGCATTCGCGGGCCTGGTTTTCCTATGGCACGGTAGGCAGCTCGCGTTGCAATTTGTGACCGGTTACGTGGTGGAGGAGTCGCTTAGCGTCGACAACCTCTTTGTATTTCTCATACTCTTCCGCTACTTCCGCGTGCCTTCCAACTGCCAGCACAAAGTGCTGCTGTGGGGAGTCGTAGGGGCGCTGGTGCTGCGCCTGGCGTTCATTCTGGCAGGCGTTTCCCTGCTACGCAGATTTGAATTTTTCATCTACATCTTTGGCGCGATCCTGATCTACAGCGGGCTGACGCTGCTCAAAGAAAAAGAGCCGGATGTGAAGCCGGAACGCAATTTTGTCCTGCGTACGTTTCAGCGGTTTTTCCCAGTCACCTCAGACTTTGAAGGCAAAGATTTCTTTGTCGAGCGCGACGGCCGCCGGCTGGCAACGCCGCTGTTCCTGGCATTGATCGTCGTCGAAACGACAGATTTGATATTTGCGGTGGATTCGATTCCCGCAATCCTGGCAATCTCGCGCGACGCTTTTATCGTGTACACCTCGAATGTGTTTGCCATTTTGGGACTGCGGTCCCTATATTTCGCGCTGGAACACTTCTTCTCGCTGTTCCGATTTCTGAATTATGGGCTCGCGGCAGTCCTTACGCTGATCGGAGTGAAGATGCTGGCCTCGCACTTCTACGAGCCTCCCCTGGCGTTGGTTCTGGGAGTCGTAATTCTGATCCTCGGATGCTCGGTCGCAGCCTCTCTCATTTGGCCGGAGAGAAAAGAGAGCCGGGCGGAACGCTCGGAAGATTAGCGGTTCATAGTCGCAACAAAGGCAAAGTCTCGCACGAATACACGCGAATCGTGCCAATTCGGACCTCAAGAACATTGCCGATTGCGAGATGAATGACAACATCACCAGAAAATCCGCGAGATCCGTTAAATCCGTGTGATCCGTGTGATCCGCGTGATCTTTTGCTTTTGCGATGCTCAGGCTCGCGCCGCCTGGCTTCGGCGGAAGTCGCAGACGCGCAATTCGATTCCGCCGAACTCCGGGTGGGTGTTCTCATCGAGCGAGAAAGCAAGATCGATGCTGTCATTCGCGAGTATTCCCTCGCTGGAAATCCGCTCCGCCATTCGCCACGCCATCGCATCGAAGCGCATCGCGCGGCCGTTTACCTGCTCGACGCGCAGTTTCGCGTGCTTCTCTTTGAGGATTCTTGGCGGTAGCAGCACTCGCGCTCCTCGACAAAGAAAAACCGGCTCGCGATTGCCCACGCCAAAGGGTTCCATTCGTTTGACGGTTCGTATCAATTCGGAGCTAATCCCGCTGAAATCAATCTCACATTCGGCCTCGAGGACCGGGATTAGGTCCTCGGCAGTCAACCGCTCGCGAGCATAAGCGTCCAGACGCCGGCGGAGATCCTCGATGCGACCGCACGGCAACGAAAAGCCAACCGCATGCGCGTGTCCCCCGTACCGCGTGAAAAGCTCATGGCAGCTCTCCAGCGCGGAGAGTAAATGGAACGCTGGAATCGATCGTCCGGAACCATGCCCTTCGCCGTTATCCCGGCTAATCACCAGCGCCGGACGGAAGGTTCGTTCGACGACTCTGGTGGCGGCTATGCCGATGACTCCACGATGCCATCCCTCCCCGTCGAGAACAATGCAGCGCGCGTCGGCAAATTGAGGTTCGCTGAGACGCGCCTCGAGCGTCTGCACGATCTGCTGTTCGCTCTGCTGGCGATCGCTGTTGAGTTGATTAAGACGCGCCGCCAGATCGCGGGCCTTTTCTTCCTCTCGCGTCTCGAACAGCTCGATGACGGTTTGCGCCACGTCCATGCGACCGGCGGCATTCAGGCGCGGAGCGATACGAAAGGCGACGTCGGACGCGGAAAGCTGTCGCTGCTTTTCCGCCAGCTGCGCCACAGTCATCAGCGCGCGCAGTCCGGGATTGCGCGGATCGCGCAGTCCGGCGAGTCCAAGCTTGGCGATCACACGGTTTTCGCCGACCAGCGGGACGGCGTCGGCGATGGTCGCAATCGCGGCCATCTTCAGAAAAGACGGCAGCAGACGCCGTCGCGCATCCGCTTCGTCACGCGCTTCCAGCAGTGCTTGCGCGATCTTGAAGGCGATTCCGGCTCCGCAAAGCGATTTGCAGGGATACGAGCATTCAGGTTGATTTGGATTCAGCACCGCGAGCGCGTGGGGAAGTTGCCCGTCCTCCGGCAAGTGGTGATCGGTAACGATCAGGTCCAGCCCAACGCGGCGCGCCGCTTCGGCAGCTGCGAAGGCGCGGATTCCCGTATCGACACTAATTACCAGCCGCACGCCTTCAGCGGCAGCAGTTTCGATCACGTCATCCTTCATTCCGTAGCCGTCACGAATGCGATGAGGCACGTGGAACGTGGCGCGACCACCAAGCAGGTCAATGGCGCGCTTCAGAATGACGATGGCGGTAGTTCCATCAACGTCATAATCGCCGTAGATGAGAATCAGCTCGCCTGCGCTGATGGCCTGCTGAAGGCGCTCGACCGCCTCCCGCATACCTTTCATCAGATATGGCGAATGCAGATGGTCGAGCCGGGGAGCCAGGAAGTGTGCGGCGCTCTCGCCATCGCACACCCCGCGCGCGGCGAGCAGGCGCGCGACAAGCGGCGAGATTTCCGCCTCACGCGCGAGCTGCGAGACTGCATGCTCGTCGAATTGTTTGGTCGTCCACCGCATAAAACTGATGAAGCCTTCTAGGAGTGTATCTGCTTAGCCGCGGCCTTTCTCGCGGCATATCGCCAGCGCAAGATTCCGAAGACAATTACCGCCACCGCGCACAGTTCGACGAAAACTTTCTCTGCATCGAACGGGTCCACTGGAGTGTTCTTTAAATTCGGATCCGTGAACACACTATGCCAAAACAGCGCGAGCGCGGCTGCGTAAATTACAAAATGAAATGACTTCCACAGCCTGCGACCAAGTTGCAGACGGAAATACGAGGTCACCACGACGATGGCAGTCGAGTACAACGCTGCGGCCCCGATTGTGTTTTCAAAGGGCTGGCTTGGGGAATGCACCGGATACAGGATGTCGCGAATTCTGAAGCCGGCGGTGGGCGAAGCCAGCAGGACCAAAGGATGCAGAATGCACGCGGTAAGCAGCGCGTATCCAGTCCAGTTGTGAATCCGAAAAATGTTGAACCGATGATGCGGCCAGTAACGCCAGGGACTATAACGCATGGCAATCAACGAGCCGATCAGCAGGTTCAGCGTCGCCAGCCCGACCGCGACAAGTCCAATATCAGCTGAAAGATCGAGGGCAGTCATTTATTGGGAGAGGACAAGTCGAAGCTCGCAAAGTCTTAAGGACGAGGTCGGAATGCAAATGTAAGCCTGGATCAAATAATGCACTCTTTCTTGACCTCTCGATTTTCGCGCCTGGAATTATTCGTGTTGTACTCTTCCCGTCAGCGCACTCTTGCAAGTACCAAGGTGATGTCGTCAGGCTGTTCGCGCTCGCCAATCCAATCCTGAACCGCGCCAATCGCGATTTCGGATATTCGCTCCAACGGCAAGTGCCGGTTGCTGCGAACCAACTCCAGCAAACGGTCCTCGCCGAATTCGCCGAAGTCATTTTCCGGCTCGGTGACTCCGTCGCTAAAGGCCAGGAAGATGTCCCCGCGCGACAGTTTGACTTCTTCTTCTTCGAGAACCACTTCGGGAAAGAGCCCAACCACCAAGCCTCCCGTCTCGAGCTTCCGAACCTCGCCCGAATCGTGAATCACGAAGGGCGGCAGGTGTCCGCCGTTGGAATATATAAATCTTCGCGTGTGGCCGTCGAAGATTCCCAGGAACAAAGTGGCATATTTTTCCGGCGGCGTGCTGTGATAGACGTGCCGGTTGAGCAGAGTAAGAACCTCGGCGGGCGACTGTATACGCTGGGCTGCCACCGACCAGCGCTGACCGCGCACGTTCTCAGCCGCGGCAACGGCTGCGGCGCCCGCGGCCACTAGCTCGCCTTGCTCCGGCATTGCACCGAGCTCAAACACGCGCACCGCCGAATGGATGGTGGCCATCAACAGCGCTGCGGAGATTCCTTTTCCGCTGATATCGCCCACGGCGATCCCGAGGCGCTCATGCCCAAGGGAAACGAAATCGTAATAGTCGCCGCTCACGGTGCGCGCCGGTTTGCAAATCCCATACAGCTCGAGCGACTCCAGCTTCTTGGGATCGCGGGGAAACAGCTGCGCCTGGACCTCCTGCGCAATCGCGAGCTCGTTCTCCATGCGCTGCTTTTCTTTTTGCTCCGCCAGCAGGCGCTGCAGCGATTCGCTCATTGAGTTAAACGATGTTTCCAACGATGCAAGCTGATCGTGCGTCTGCACGCGAATGCGATGGTCCAGATCCCCGCGATTGATGTGCTGCGTGGCGCGATAAAGCTTCGCGATCGACTTCGTGATCGTGCGCGAGAGGCTGACGCCGATGATGAGAGCAACCAGTTCAATCACTCCAAAGGCAATCGCCACTGCTGCGAGCAGAACCAGGATCGCCGAGCCTACCTCGCCAAGATCGGTGAACACACGATGGTTCAATACCGACGCGCGCGTGCTGACGCGAACCAGCGCAAACGAGCCTTTGCCGTTGCTCCAATCAGTCACGCGGAAGACGGAGCCGAAGGTGAGCGGCGGATCGATCGAGTATTCAACCGCCGGCTCGGCGCCCGCTCGCACCGCCGGAGTTGGAGTGAAGTCCTTTTCGTCCTGGTGATTCTTGTCCTCGCTGATGTGGACCTTCACTTCATTGCGCGATTGTCCCTGCACCGGCTCGAACGAGTAGAGCGTTACCAGGCCTAAATCGGGAACAGCGCGGGATAGGAACTCCGCGCTCACTGGAACCACGAGCACAACCTGCAGGCTGCCGCCGCTGACCTTGGTCGAGCGAAAGCTGCGGATAACGAACGCGTGTTCCCGGGTAAGGATTCCGCTTATGTCGCGCTTCGGGTCGGCCAGATCTGCGGGAGCGGCGGGCGCGGCAATCGCGAGCGGTTTGCCGTTGAACGAGGCCGCAATCGACCAATTCGGGAATCGCTGTGTTGATGGCGGCTCCAGACTGGCAAGATGCAATGGAGCCGCTCTCTTCGCTTGCAGCTCGTTCATGAGCTCAAGCGAAACCGTCGCATTGAGAGTATCCAGGCTCTCGACTTCCGCCAGCAGGTCGCGGTTCACCAGCATGGTCGTGAGCTGATTGCCAAGAATGTATCCTGCGATCCCAACCATGGTGAGGATGAGAACGACCGGAATGACCCCGATAAAAACATAGGTCACGATCAGGCGGTTGCGCAGCCGCCACATGAGCTTCTGGCGAACCCACCGGAAGAACAGCCACAGCGCAACGCAGATAAATACGAACTCGAAAAAACCAGCCCATCCGGAGAAGATTCCCGCCCATCTGGCCGAGGACTTCACAACATGGGAAAGCGGATGAGCGAAGACCAGCGCGAGCGCTTCTGAGAACAAGTAGAGCCCTGCCACCCACAGGGCGAAGCGTGCCAACCCGCTTCTGGGATACACACCGGCAGCCAGCAGGCGACGCCGGACGTCGGCACGCATTTTGTCGATGAAAGCGCTGGCGCTCATACGTTGCTCAAAGCCGCTCGGTGTGCGCGCAAAGCGCTGTACTGTGCGCCGCCAAGGAGCAGCATGCCGGAAAGAAACGCCCAGAACATCAGCGTCACAGAAAGGGCAAAGGGCCCGTACACCTGCTGAAAGTCGAGCCACGGCAACGCAAGGATGTAAACGTATTTGCTGAGATCCCAGACGAGTCCGGTGAATAGGGCTCCCGGCAGCACGGATCTAGCTGCTACCTTGCCGTTGGGCAGCAGCCAGAAAATCAGAAAGAAGATGGCGACGCTGGCGGCAAATGCCGAGGCTTTCAACACCACGAATCCGCTAATCGTAACGACGAAGTTCGCTCGAGATCCGAGCAGCCAGCCCAACCACGATTGATTGCCGGCAGCCAAAGCCACCGAGATCAGTGCCAGCGTGCCGCAGCAAACGGCCAGCAATAGCGAGACCGCCTGATTGGCAAGATAGTTACGATTTTTTGTGAAGCCCCAGACGTGATTCAGCGCTACTTCCAGCGGAAGAAAAACTCCGGTGGAGGAAAACAACAGCATTGCGAGGGAAAAGATCTTTACCCCGCGATGTGCCGCCACGAGGGCAAGAAGGTTGCGCGCCACAAAATCCTGTCCGGCAGGCAAGTAGCTACGCAGAAGTTGAAGCACGACTTCCGACATCGCGCGCGAATGAAAAACCTGGCGGGTTAGCGTCAGCAGCAGAACCAAAAAAGGAAAGAACGACAGGATGGCGTTGGCGGCGACACTGAAAGCAAAGGTATGCACCTCGGTGCGCATCAGGTAGGCGGCGATAGCGCGCAGGTCCCCTTCCCGGCCGGAATCAAGAAGCACAGGACGGAACTCGGCCGGCTTAGAAGCGGGTGAGGCGGCAGGCGCTGGAGCGGTGGTCGCGCCCGCTCCGGAAATCGAGGACATATTGTCAAAAATGCTATCAGAGCGCTCATCCCGAGTCGCTCAGGGTTTGGCCGTATTTCGCTGGGATGCAGAGATGGCGGGGAATCGCCTGTGCTCCAACTCACCCTTCGTCTGCGACGGCAGAGGTAATCGAGCGCCGTGCATCGGCACGAGAAGGGAACTCCCCTTCCCACTTTGCAACCGCAACGCTGGCCAGGCAGTTGGCTATGACGTTTACGGCCGTCCGCCCCATGTCCAGCAGCGCGTCGACTCCCAGCAAGATGTACACCGGCCAGAGAGGTAGATTGAAGCTACCGACTGTAGCCAGCAGAATCACCAGGCCGGCGCGGGGAACACCCGCTACTCCTTTGCTCGTCAGCATTAAGGTAAGCAGGAGCACCGCCTGCTGTTGCCAGCTCAGGTCGATGTTTGCCGCTTGCGCGACAAATATCGCTGCCAGGCTGAGATACAGAGCGCTGCCGGCGAGATTGAAGCTGTATCCGGTTGGGATCACGAAGGCGACGATCTGTTTCGGAACTCCAAGGGCTTCCATTTCTTCCATGGCGCGAGGAAGAGCCGCTTCGGAACTCGTCGTGGCAAAGGCAATGGCCGCGGGCTCGCTGACGGATCGAGTGAATGCGCGCAGCGGAATACGGAAGAGGATCGCGGTCGGAATAAGAACGAGAACGATGAAAGCAATTAAAGCAACGTAAAGCGTCCCCAGCAGTCGAAGCAGGTTGGACAAAACGCCGACTCCGAGCTGGCCGATCGTGTAGGCGATTGCGGCACCAACGGCCGGCGCCGCGAGCAGCATCACGATGTTGGTGAACTTGAACATCGTTTCCGAGAGGCTCTCGCAAAAGCTGAGCATCGGCGCGCGGCGCGCCTGCGGAAGCATGCTCAGGGCCAAGGCGAAGATCAGGGCGAAGACAACCACCTGCAACACTTGGCCCTCGGCGATCGATTTTGCGATGTTTTCCGGGAAGATGTGCAGCACGATGTCGCTGGCGCTCTGATGCTGCACGGCAATAGCTGCAGGCTGAGCTTCCATCGGTTTGAGTCCGACGCCGGCCTTGCTGACGTTGATCGCAATCAAGCCGATGACCAGCGCGAGCGTCGTGATCACCTCAAAGAAGATCAGCGCTTTTATGCCCATGCGGCCCACCTGCTTCATGTCGGAGTGGCCGGCGATTCCAACCACCAGCGTGCTGAAGATGAGCGGCGCGATGATGGTCTTGATCAAGCGCAGGAAGATCTGCGTGATCAATTGCAACTCGGCGGCCTGAGGCGGGAAGTCGTAGCCGACGATTCCACCGATGACCATGCAAACAAAAATCCATGTAAGCAGTGAACGCCGGACGACCCCGTAACCCAGGAGCACAGCCGCAACCATCCAGCGCGAACCGCGCAAGAGCAGTTCGGGGAAGGGATGAAAATGTCCGACCACCGCCAACAACACGGCAACGGTCAGAACTGCGAGTGCCGCGAAGGTCCAGCGAAGCGAAGCAGGTGAAGCCGTGCGTTTGCCGGGCATGGTCGAGACAAGGTAACACGAGAGCTTCAAGACACTTAGAAGACAGTCGCAAGGCCCGGGCGGAGTGCGCAAACGCGCGCCACTGCGGGGCCAACGTCTTTCGTACTCTCACCTTGGTTATCTGGCCCTGGTTCCCGAATTGGCAGACTCTTGTCGAACGTCGCAGGCGCAATCAGCCGGCGGCGCGAGTGAGGTCACGCGAATGGCGGCTAATAATGGATCGGGTCCTGTAGAAACGATGTACGAAGGTCCGGCAGTTCCCATGCCCTGGGAGCGCCAGAATCAGTCGGTGGCCGCGGCGCCCGCGCCGGCGCGCAAGTCCGACGGCACGGTTTACGACGGCAACAACTTCACTCCGCAAAAGCAGGACACGAGTGTCGCTCGGCAAGCAACGCAAAAGACGGTTCGCTGGCAATCGCTGCGGTTCTTCATCGTTGGAGCATTTTCCCTTGCGGAATTCTTTATCTTTCGCGATTCGTCTCCAGCGATGGCCTACGCGGGATTGGCGACCGCATTGGTGTTCCTTGCGATCGGCGTGTTTGCGTTCCGCATGAGCCGCACGGCATTTCTCGCCGGCATGATCGTGTATGGCCTCGACACTCTACAAATGGTTTTTCTGCTCCTGACAACGGATGCAGCGATGATCTTCTATCTGCGTCCGCTGATCGTGCACTGCATCATCCTTTACCGGCTATATCGCGCATATGGCCTGCTGACGGACCTGCACCAGCTTGAGAACCAGTAGAACGCGGCCAATCGGCATCAATGCGAAAGCCTCCGCCGTGGCGGAGGCTTTTTTCGTTGCAGTAATCCCCGCTTAGATTGCCGATAGTGCCTGGTCCAGGTCGGCGATGATGTCCTCAACATCCTCGATTCCTACCGAGATGCGAACCATCCCGTCGGTGAGTCCGATGGCCGCGCGCCCTTCGGCGCCCAGCGCGGCGTGCGTCATGGTCGCGGGATGCGAGATAAGCGTCTCAACTCCGCCCAGCGATTCTCCCAGCGAGCAGACTCTCACTTTGCGCAGCATCTTCTGCGCGTTTTCGAACGAGCCGGTCTCAAACGTGATCATCGCGCCAAAGCCTGTCATCTGCCGCTTTGCAAGCTCGTGCTGAGGATGGTCGCGGAGGCCAGGATAAAACACTTTCTTCACCTTCTTGTGCGACTCAAGAAACTCCGCTACGCGCCGCCCGCTGCGATCGTGCTGCTCCATCCTCACCGCAAGGGTCTTGACTCCGCGCAGAACCAGCCAGCACTCGAATGGCGACAAAATACCGCCCGTGCACTTCTGCACAAAGGCAAAGGTCTCTTTGTGGTGCGGCTTGGTGCAGACCAGCACACCGCCCAGGCCATCGCTGTGGCCGTTCAGGAACTTCGTCGTGGAGTGCATCACGATGTCGGCTCCGAGCCGGATCGGTTTCTGGAAGTAAGGCGACATAAAAGTGTTGTCCACCGACAACTCTGCGCCGTGGCCATGCGCGACCTTCGCCACTGCGGCAATGTCGCTCACCGTCATCAAGGGGTTCGTCGGAGTCTCGATATGTACGAGTTTCGTATTGGGACGAATGGCGCGCTCCACCGCACCGATGTCCGACGTGTCGACGTAAGTGAACTGCAGACCGTAGTTCACCAGCACCTGGTTGAAGAGCCGCGGCACTCCGCCGTAGACATTCGACCCGCAGACAATGTGGTCGCCGCTCTTCATCATCGTGAGCATGGCGGTGATAGCAGCCATACCACTGGCGAATGCGTGGGCTGAGGCGCCTTCTTCGAGCGCTGCCAGATTCTCTTCTAGGCGGGTGCGTGTCGGATTAGAAACACGGGCGTACTCATAGCCCCGGTTCTTCCCGATCTCCTCCTGCACGTAGGTTGACGTGGCAAAAATTGGGACTGCTACGGCGCCTGTGGAAGGATCCGGCTCTTGTCCCGCATGGATGGCGCGCGTGGCAAAGCCACGGTTGGGATTCTCTTTCATGCAGACAAGATTACAGGGCGTAGGGATAGGTTACACGGCGGGAGGTTCAGAGACGATCGAAGCTTCCTGCCAAGAGAATGCAGTCAGCGAAAACGGCCGTGATGCGGACTAGGCCTTTCCCTCTCCCTTGCTCCCTGTAACCTGTCCCCTACTCTTACTCTTCTCTGTCCCGTGGGCGCCGCCTTTAAGCTGCGCTTTCAGAGCGGCGCGCTTCTCCCGCATCTTCACGAGTTTCTTGTGGCGGCGATGGTCGCGCGCTTTATCTCCATTGATCAATGACATCGTGTTCTCCTGGCGTTAGTGTATCTCGGCACACTGCTCAGCGCTCGATCGCGTACATATAGTCTTCGCGTTCTCGCGCGAAGGATTGCGCAATCTTGAGAAACGCCTTAGCAGCGTGCGAAAGCTGCGAACGTTTGCGATACACCAGGCGCAGCTTGCGTTCGAATTGCAGCTCCGGAACGGGAACGCTCACCAGTTTGTTTCCCAGCTCCTCCTGCACCGCAATGCGCGGCAGCAACGCGACGCCGTTGCCCATCGCAACAAATTTCTTGATCGACTCGATGGTGGGCAGCTCGACGGTCATGTTGAGAGGCGTTTTCGATTTGCGGAACGCTTCGATGACTTTCAAACGGTAGGGCGACTGGACGTTGTGAGCAATGAACACTTCAGCCCCAAGCTGCTGGATCTTTACGCGCGACAGGCCGCTGAGTGGATGCTTGCGATGGACGATGAACGACAGTCGATCGGAGTAAACCGAAATCGACTGCAGATCCGGCGAGTTCGGACGAAAGGAAACTACGCCAAGCTCGGCATTGTGGTTGAGCAGGTCGTCAGGAATGCGGCTGGCGAGCGAACGCAGTACCGTGATTTTCACGGTGGGATAGAGCCGGCGAAATTCGTCGAGCAACGGCAGCAGATAAAGGCTGGTGAACTCGTTGGCCGCGATGCTCAACTTGCCGCTATGCAGTTCGCGCAGTTCGGTCAGAGCGCCGTGAGCTTCCGTCCGAAGATTGAGCAGCTTCTGCGCGTACTCGTACATCACCTGGCCGGCATCGGTCAGAGTGCCGTCGCGCGAGGAGCGGTCGAGCAGCGGCTCGTTAATCTCCTCTTCGAGCTTGCGAATGGTCTGGCTGATCGCAGGCTGGCTGCGATGAAGCTTCTGCGCGGCACGCGAGAAGCTGCCTTCCTGAACCACGGCAATGAAGGTCTGGAGTTGAAATAGATCCATGGAGAAGCGGTTATCAGGTCAACGGAAACGCTTATCGTGGGATAAGTAGTGCTAATACTACAACTCGCCCTTATACTGTCATCACAATTATAAGCTTGGATTATAAGCGCTCCGTCCGCGAAAATTGAAGTTTGCCAAACCGGTCTCTGACGAAGGAGGGGCTATGGAGCGCATCACCATCTTCGACACTACGTTGCGTGACGGCGAGCAGTCTCCCGGCTGCAGCATGAATCTCGGCGAAAAGCTGCGCATGGCGCAGACGCTGGACGCGCTCGGGGTCGACGTGCTCGAAGCCGGATTTCCCATCGCCTCCCGCGGCGACTTCGAGGCCGTAGAGCGCATTGCCCGTGAGGTTCGACGGCCTTCGGTTGCCGCTCTTGCGCGCTGCAAGCACGAAGACGTGGAGCAGGCCTGGCAAGCGGTGCGCGACGCTGAACGTCCGCGCATTCACACCTTCCTTGCGACCTCGGATATTCACCTCGAATACAAACTGAAAATCACGCGCGCTGAGGCGCTCGAGCAGGCACGAACGGCTGTCGCACTGGCCAAGTCACATTGCGACGACGTGGAGTTTTCTCCGGAGGATGCCACGCGCTCGGATTTCGACTTTCTCTGCCAGGTCGTGGAAACCGCCATTGAGGAAGGCGCGACAACCATCAACATTCCCGACACCGTCGGCTACAGCTTGCCTTCGGATTACGGCGTGCTCATTGGCAATTTGAAGAATAAAGTCCGGAACATCGATCGCGCGGTTCTCTCGGTCCATTGTCACAACGACCTTGGGCTTGCCGTCGCGAATACCTTTGCCGGCATCGAGCAGGGCGCCAGGCAAGTCGAGTGCACGATCAACGGTATCGGCGAACGCGCCGGCAACGCTCCTCTGGAAGAGATCGTGATGGCCATGCGCGTGCGCTCGGACTCGCTGCCGTATGAGACTGGCATTCAGGCAAATTTGCTGTACACGGCGAGCCAGCAGCTTGCGCGCACCATCAGTTTCGGACCGCAACCCAATAAGCCGGTCGTCGGAGCCAATGCCTTCGCTCACGCTGCTGGAATTCACCAGCACGGGGTGCTCTCCAATCCGCTTTGCTACGAGATCATGACGCCCGAATCGGTTGGCGCTCCTGGAACAAAGATCGTTTTGGGAAAGCATTCCGGACGGCATGCTCTCCAGGCGCGCTATGCGGAATTGGGATATCGGCTTGAGAGCGCCGAGATCAAAGAAATTTACGCGCGATTCACCGAGCTTGCGGATCGCAAGAAGAACATTTTCGACCAGGATCTGCTGGCATTGCTGCCGAACGCGCGGCGGACACCATTGGCGAGCGCCGCTGCAGCTCCAACAGCGCATCCGGCCTAGTCAGCTACAGGTTCTGTTAAAGGCATTGCCAAGATATGAGACTGAAAATCGCAGTTCTGCCCGGCGACGGCATCGGGCCCGAAGTGGTGAACGCCGCGGTTCGCGCGTTGCGAACGCTGGCTGAGATCGGCGGCTTCGAATTTCAGTTCCGCGAGTTCCCTATCGGCGGGGCGGCACTGGCGGAGACTGGCTTTCCCCTGCCCAAAGCGACTCTGGACGCCTGCCTCGAGAGCGACGCGGTCTTGCTCGGAGCCGTCGGCTCTCCTAAGTTTGACGATCTGCCCCGCGACC
>JAFAUE010000489.1 GCA_019243475.1 Acidobacteriota bacterium
AAAAACTCGAGCATGGCTTGGAACCAATCACCGGCTTTCCCAAAATGGTGAAGTTGAGGGATGAAATTTAGGCGGGATCATTGTTATGCATGCCCAGCGCGCATGTCAACACTTGCGTACAAATTGTATATCGGTTTACCGATTGGAGTTTTCCTCCAAAAGTCGTCGAATAACTCCGGCGCGGTGCTAAAATCGAGCCCGGCAGCGGCTGTACGCGCAAGCTACTCGCTGTTCTGCTCGGCGGAGCAGGCGGCGCAAGTTCCAACCAGGAAACGATGAAGGCCAACTCAGACAAATCTCGGCGTCGTGTGTCAAAACGGACCGGCCCAGGAGCACGAACCACGAAGCTCAGCATCCCAGCCCGTTTGACTATTCATGCGACCTTGCGCGAAAGCAGCTCCCTCGGAGATCGGGTCTACCAGGCGCTCAAGAAGGACATTATCACCGGTGTGTTTCAGTCTGGCGAACCCCTGAGCGAAAAGCTGCTTGCGCGACGATATCGTGGAAGCCGTACACCGGTCCGCGAAGCGGCGGTGCGCCTGCAGGCAGAAAATCTCCTGCGCGTCGTTCCAAACCGCGGCTACTTCGTGAAGCACATCACAGTGAATGAACTCATCGAACTGTACGAGTACAGAGCTGCTTTGGAAGGAGCCTGCGCCGAACTTGCTGCGCAAAAGGGTGCCGACCAAACCGTACTTGAAGAGCTCGCCCGGGTTGGCGAAGTACATTTTCAACAGGATGATCGCGCCAGCTACGAGGCTTTCATTGTTGCCGACACCGCATTCCACATTGGACTCGCTCAGCTAACCCGAAATCAACTTCTGCTGCAAGCGGTTCGCGACGTGCGTTGCCAAATGGAGCGCATCATGTATGCCGCCATGGATCTTCAATATTACGGTGAGTCTCCGGCGCACGAGCACGCAGGAGTGCTGGAGGCAATTCGTGACCGAGATCCTTTGCGTGCCCGTCAGCTGATTCAGGAGCACATCTTTATTTCGAAAGATAAAGTACTTCAGTTGGCCAGCAATTCCCGGGTTCTTTAACTTTTCGCTCTCTCGCGGAGTTGCGTCGCTTTACCAGCCACCAGCGATCGGGCACATGAGAACCGTAAACCCTTGAAACGCAGTTCGGACACCCCTTCCAATCAAACCGAACTACCCTTCGCCGCCGATACGCCGGCGCACCGCACTGTGCGTCGACTTCCGCAAAGCGCTGAGCTTCCGGAGGGTTTGGTCTATCTGAGCGACTTTCTCGATGAAAGCGAACACCGCGCGCTAATCAAGCACGTTGAGGCACTCGAATTTCATCCATTCGAGTTTCAAGGCTACAAAGCTAAGCGGCGGATCGTGGAATATGGTTTTGAGTATGACTTCTCTACGCGCAAGGCGAGTCCCGCTGGATCCATCCCTGACTTCCTCGTCCCAATTCGGGAAAGAGCGGCGAAGTTCGCCAATCTCGGCGCATCAGAGCTGACCGAGGCTCTTGTGACCGAATATCCGGCGGGAGCGGCCATTGGCTGGCATCGCGATGTGCCTCAGTTCGAAATCGTAATCGGCATTTCGCTGGGCAGCTCGTGCCGCATGCGCTTTAAGCCGATGAAAGGCGGTCAGATTTCCTGGCTTGAGCTGGCACCCGGATCTTCGTACCTGTTGCGCGGAGCTGCGCGCTGGCAGTACCAGCACAGCATCCCCGCAGTAAAAGAACTGCGCTATTCCATCACCTTTCGCAGTCTCCGTAAGAAAGAAAAAAGCTAGGCGCGCTCCATTAATCGCCTTCGTTCCAGCGCATCCGTTGCCGTTACTGACTGGCCTTTGGGAATGCTGAGCGTCTTCCACTCCGATCCGCGGAAGTGCTTCGCCAGAAAAATGATCTGGCCGACGTGTTCTGCGTAATGCGTCAATTGGCGATTGATCGCCTCAAGAACCGTGTGCTCGTGTCCGGCGATAGTGACTTTCTTCTCGAGGTCTGCGGACTGAAGAGGCTCAATGGCGGCAAAGACTTTCGTCCAGCCCTCCTGCCACCATTCGAGGACACGATCGGGAGTGGTAGAAGCGTCCAGAATGAACTCACTATCACGATTGCGGTTAGGCTTTTCGCCGTCGCTGCTGAGAAAGTCCGTCCAGCGCGAGCGCATGTTGCCTGCCATGTGCTTGACGATTACCGCGATCGAATTGGCTTCGGGGTCGATCTGCTGAAACCAGTCTTGCGGCTGAAGCTGCGCAAAAGCCTTTTCAGTGCGTGTCTTGTAGCCGCGAAATGTGCGTAAGGCGTCGCGGAGAAATGCTGAGCCTGCAGTGTCCATGGGTAATTATGGCGGTAGGCAGGGGGCAATAGGCAAGGGTGAGAAGCAATAGGCAATAGGCAATAGGCAATAGGCGATGAGCAGATCACAAGAGCTTTCGATTGCCTTTTGGCCTCTGGCTTCTGGCCGATTGTCGAGCGCCTATTGCTTATTGCCTGTTGCCAATTGCTTACTGCGTTGC
>JAFAUE010000087.1 GCA_019243475.1 Acidobacteriota bacterium
GCCACCATTCCCTGTCGGGAACGTAGCAAACAACCATCAGGCGTCACGATGACGCGCCGAAAGGGTCTGAAACATATAGTCCACGGCTGATTCTGGATTAAGCAACGTGACGCGCAAAGGGACAATAACGGGATTGAGACTTGCGAATTGCGGCCCCAGATTGATCGCGTCCTTCTCCGTGGTCACGAATTGAGCATTCGGCATCGCTTGCCTGATCCGCAGCAGACGGTTTACATCATGGGTCGTATATCGATGGTGATCGCGGAAGATGACTTCCTCTCGCAATTCCATCCCTTGACTTCTCAGCGCGTTAAAAAATCGCTGCGGCCGCGCAACGCCGCAAAAGGCAATTGCGGGATTGCTGAACGACGGGAGTTCCACCTTGCGTTCAATCTGCCAAATTTGAAACCTTCCTTTCGGTAACTTCGAAAAGGGAAATTCGCGATCCACGATAACCGCGTCTGCCCGCTGCAGCGAACTTATCGGCTCACGCAGACGACCAAGCGGAAGCATACGGTCGTCGAGATCCTCGGGGTTGAGCATCACGATGTCGAAGTCGCGATGGAGTTTCCGGTGCTGGAATCCGTCATCCAGAAGGTGCACCTGGGCAGCCGGCGCTTCCCGCTCGGCAAGCAACCCGGCCGCATAGCGATCCGCACCGACAAAAACCGGACAATGCAACTTGCCTTTGATCAGGAGCGGCTCGTCTCCATATTGCTCGGGCGTTCCGCTCCCCGAGACTTCCAGCACACCGCGAGTGCTGCGGCGATAGCCTCGCGAGAGTACGTCGAAGGTGTAACCTCTCGCAGCCAGCAACTCGCCAAGATGGATGACGAAGGGGGTCTTGCCTGAGCCGCCGGTGGAGATGTTCCCGATGCTGATGACTGGACGGGCAAGACGCTTGGCCTCCAGAAAGCCAGTATCAAAAAGGGAATTTCTTGCCGTCGTGACCGCGCTATAGACGCCAGTGAAGACTCTCATGCTCTCGGCGCGACCAATTGTTCATTCCGTGCCGAAGAAGGCTGCAGCAATTCCAGCAGCGCGTGAAGAGTGCGCTCCGTACTGCCCTGGCCGCGAGCAACCACGGCGGCGGCCCGAGTTCCAAGCGCCTCGCGGGCAGCAGGACTGCGAAGCAGTTGAAGCAATGTATCGGTGAACACCTCGGCGGCAGCGATGCAAACCGCGTTGGCAGAAACAAAGTCACGAACGATTTCGCGAAAGTTCTCGTAGTGAGGACCGATGATGATCGGTTTGGCGAACTGAGCCGGCTCTAAAATGTTGTGACCGCCTCGGGGAACCAGGGAGCCGCCCACGAAAGCCACTTCGGCAAGGGAGTAAACCGAGGCGAGCTCGCCAATGCTGTCCAGCAGCATGACGCCTCCCTCTAACGTAGTTCCATTCCAGGATGAACGTCTGCAGAAGCTCAGGCCGGCATCGCGCAACAATTCGGCGACCCGGTCAAAGCGCTCGGGATGGCGCGGAGCGAGGACGATGACCGAATCGGGAAAGTCTTTCAGAACGCTCTTGAACGCAGGCAGAAGCAGCTCTTCTTCGCCGTCCACGGTGCTACCGAACACTAACGCGGGCCCTGCGTTTTCGATGGCCTGTCGCAGTCCGCGGGAAAACTCGGTGGCAGCGGGGGGCTTGGCCTCAAACTTAAGATTTCCCGAAACGGAAATGCGGGCAGGCTCAGCGCCAATTGCGATCAGGCGCTCACGATCGTTCTCGCCCTGTGCCAGAAAGCAGCTTACGTTCGCCAGAACGGGAGCGAGCAGGCGGCGGAAGCGTCGATATCCGGGAAAGGAACGATCCGAAATGCGAGCGTTCACCACTGCGATCTGTGCGTCATGAGCCTTGGCGAGGCGCAGCACGTTAGGCCAAAATTCGGTTTCCGCTAACACCAGGAGTTTGGGCCGCAATGCGCGCAGCACGGGGTTGATGGCCCACGGCACATCCAGCGGCATGTAGAAAACTTTCTCCTCGCCGAAACGCTGGCGCGCAAGCGTCTGCCCCGCCAAGGTGGTTGTTGAGAGGAAGATGGGGGCATCGGGCAGCTCGCTGGCCAGCGAACGCACCAACGCGCTGACGGCCAGCACTTCACCCACGGATACGGCATGAAACCAGACGACGCGCTCTCCGTCTTTGGGCAACTTCAGCCGGTTGGGGATGAAGCCGAAGCGCTCTTTGAGGCCGGCGCGGTACTTGCCCGCGCGCAGCATTGCCACCAGCCAATATGGCAGCGCCAGCACGAGCGCCAGCGCGTACAGCGCGGTGTAAAGGAAGTACATTTCGGCTGCTGATTATTGTAGGACGCTGAGCTTGACTGCAGCGGATCACGAAAGTGGTGCAGAGTGGTTAGGGGATGCAGGGGTTTAGTCGGCGCCGGCAGCCACGGCTTCTTCCTGCAGCACGGCGGGAGCTTCGGCTTCTACTTGCAATTCGGCAAATAAGTCGGGTGTTTCTGCCTGAGACATCCATACCGGCGCGAACGACTGGCGGTGCAACGGCGACGGACCGTGTTCGCGCAAAATGGCTTTGTGCTTAGGTGTGCTGTAGCCCTTGTTAGAAGCCAGTCCGTAAAGTGGATATTCCGTGTCGAAGTCACGCATCCAGCGGTCGCGTTCCACTTTGGCGATGATCGAAGCGGCCGCGATGGAGCAGCTCAGGGCGTCGCCGTGGATGATCTTGGTCTGTGAGCAAGTCACATCGATTTTGAGTGCGTCGACTAGCACGTGGTCCGGCGGCGGCTCGAGCTTTTTTACCGCGAGTGCGAGCGCTTCGAGCGAAGCCCAATAGATGTTGATCT
>JAFAUE010000089.1 GCA_019243475.1 Acidobacteriota bacterium
GAAGCCCTCGGCTTAATTGTTGAAGACGGTGGAAACGTGGGCGTGGCGATTGCCGAAACCAAGCAGAAGGGCAATCCGCAGGCGAAGTACCTGCGCGAGATCACCGCAACCTGCACCAAGGAAGCCGAACTGGTGGTGAAGACGCTGGAGCAGGGAATGATTCCGCTGGTACTGGGTGGAGATCACTCCATTGCGGCTGGAACGGTGAGCGGTGTCGCGGAATATTTCCGGCGCAAGGACCAATCGGTTGGTCTGATCTGGCTCGACGCGCATAGCGACATCAATACTCCGGAAAGTTCGCCCAGCGGCAATGTGCATGGCATGCCCCTGGCCGCGATTCTTGGACTATGGCAGGACGAACTCTCGCGCATCTTTGATTTCTCTCCCAAGGTTCGCCCGGAAAATACAGTCATCATCGGAGTCCGCGACATAGACCAGTCAGAGAAAGAGAACATTCGCCGGGCGGGTATCAGCGAGGTTTACACCATGCGCGACATCGATGAACGCGGGATGCGGACGGTGATGGAAGAGGCGCTGCGTACCGCAGGCCGCGACACCGCGGGCTATCACGTCTCCCTCGATATGGATTGGATCGACCCCGAAGACGCCCCTGGAGTAGGCACCCCGGTCCGGGGCGGTGCGACTTACCGTGAAGCTCATCTGGCGATGGAGATCATCGCCGACCATGGACGCATGACCAGCCTGGAGATCGTCGAAGTGAATCCCGTGATTGACGAGCACAACCGCACGGCTACTCTGGCCGTGGAGCTAGCCATGTCTGCGTTCGGAAAGAAGATTCTCTAGAGCCGACCGATGACCTGATTCGGCCGGAACCGTGGGGCTGGTCTTAGCCGGACATCTCGAATCCTCGCTTACGGCATTGGTGTCTAATAAACTGGTTGAGTCTGCGTATTCAGCTTCTTTCCATGAGATTGTGCTTTCAATTTTTGGCTTTGCTGATCCTGCTGTCACCGTGCGGATTGGCTGCCGATTCTCCCATCTTGCCTAAGGGTTTTGCGGGTTGGCAGCAGGATACAGTGAGTGTGAAGACCAGCCACAACCCAGCTGACGCTGATGCCAGCAACGCAGCAGTGTTGAAGGAGTACGGACTAACCGACTTCGAGTCGGTGAATTACAGGAAAGATGGAGATCGCAAGCTGAGCGTACGCGCGATCCGCTTCCAGGATGCGACCGGCGCCTACGGCGCATATTCGTTGTACAGCCAGCCGGGTATGCAGACGGAAGAAATCGGACGACATGGCGAGTCCGCAGACGACCGAGTTCTGTTCATGCAGGGCAACGTTGTGGTCGAGGCCAAGTTTGACCAGGTGAACGCGATGTCTGCAGCCGAGATGCGCGAGTTGGCCGGCGACCTTCCCGAACCGCCGGGCGCGCTTGGACAGCCGCCAAATATCGCGCGCTGGCTTCCTCAGCCTGCATTCATCGAGCATTCGGTGAAGTACGCAGTTGGTCCGAAGTCATACGACATGACCGGAGCGCCCTTACCCGGCTCGACTCTAGATTTCTCAAAGAGTCCCGAGATCCTGACTGCGCTGTACAAGAGCGATGAAGGCAATGCTCGGTTGACATTGATTGCTTATCCCACGCCGCAGATCGCGGGAGCGCAGTTGCGCACTATTGAACAGAATCGCGCGGCATTGCAGGCAAGCGGCGCCGGCGACTTTCAGGTCAAGCGTACTGGACCGCTTCTCGCTATCGTCAGCGGCGATGCTTCTTCTTCAGAAGCAAAATCGTTGCTCGCGTCGGTGAACTATGAGGCCAACGTCACTTACGATGAGCCGACATTCCTGGGCAAGAAAAACAATATTGGCAACTTGATCGTCGCCGTGTTCGGACTCATCGGACTGATTCTGGCCGTGGCGGTTGTCCTTGGTGTTTCCTTTGGAGGCGTCCGGATTCTTCTCAAGAGGTTTTATCCCGACCGCTTCATCGACCGGCCAGAGGATAACGCCGTGATCACCCTCAATCTGCGCGACGAATCTCCAAAATCCACGTAAGTAGTTGCTGGTTAATGGCTTATCAGTAGCGGTGGAAAAAATCGCGAAAAAATAAGATGATTGTCTGATGCGGAATGATTTTTGTAAGTCATTGAAATATAAGGTATTTATTGCATAAAATTCGCTTGACACCCCCCTGCTGCGCCCATAAGATTTCGTCCAGAAAGTTCTGATGGCTTTGCCTCCGTTGGAACTATTCTCCCTTGAAAGAAAAGGCCGCCTTTTGTCGGGCGGCCTTTTCGTTTTACTGAAGATCTCTGAGGGTTCGTGCCATCATCCTTGCGATTTGCTGTTCTAGCAGAGAGTAACGGGGTGCGGGTTCTACTTCGTCGCCGTCGCCGATGAATCGAGCTCGAGGTTGAGTTCGAGCACGTTCACTCGCGGCTCTCCTAGAAATCTTAGCTGGCGCTTCTTAGTGTGCTGGGCAATAAGGCTGCGGAGTTGCGCTTCATTCATGTTTCTCGCTCGTGATACTCGCGGGATTTGGAATTCTGCGGCCGCTGGCGTGATGTCCGGATCGAGCCCGGACCCTGAGCTGGTTACGAGATCAATGGGCACAAGTGCATTCGGATTTTCCTGATGAAGCTGGGTAACACTTGCGTTCACACGTTCAATGAGGGCGCGATTCGTTGGCCCGAGGTTGGAGGCGGCAGAGTTGGCGGCGTCATATCCGTTGCCGGCAGAGGAAAGACGCGAATGAAAGTAGCGGTCACTGGCAAAGGACTGTCCTATGAGACGCGATCCGATTACTTTTCCGCTCTGGATGATCAATTCACCATTGGCTTTGTCGTGAAATAAGGCCTGCGCAAGAACAGTCACGACGAGGGGATAGACGACACCGAGCAGGATGCTCGTAGTGACCGTCATTAAAATCGCGGTAATCAAGTTTTTTTTCATTGGTTAGTTCTTCCAGCTGCGTCGTAACCATTCCCTACCGGTTAAGACATCTTTCATGCCAGCCCCACTCGAGTAATCACCAGATCAAGGGCCTTGATCCCGATAAACGGAATCACGATTCCGCCTACGCCGTAAATCCAGAGATTTCTGCGGAGCAATGCAGCGGCACTCATGGGCCGGTATTTCACTCCGCGCAGGGCGAGCGGGATGAGAGCAATGATGATGAGTGCATTGAAGATTACCGCGGACAATATGGCCGATTGGGGCGTCTGCAAGTGCATGATGTTCAATGCATTCAAAACCGGGAAGGTCCCTGCGAACATCGCTGGAATGATGGCGAAATATTTGGCGACGTCGTTGGCAATCGAGAAAGTGGTCAGCGAACCTCGAGTCATAAGCAGTTGCTTGCCGATTTCTACGATCTCGATGAGTTTCGTGGGATTCGAATCGAGATCGACCATGTTGCCGGCTTCTTTAGCCGCCTGCGTTCCGGTGTTCATGGCCACCCCGACATCGGCCTGGGCGAGTGCAGGCGCATCATTGGTCCCATCGCCGGTCATCGCTACGAGCTTGCCGTCGCTCTGTTCGCGGCGGATAAGGTCCATCTTGTCTTTCGGAGTTGCTTGAGCGAGAAAATCGTCAACACCTGCTTCGCGCGCGATTGCTGCCGCGGTGAGCGGGTTGTCGCCGGTAATCATCACTGTGCGAATTCCCATGGAACGCAGTTGAGAGAAACGCTCGCGCATTCCGCCTTTCACGACGTCTTTCAAGTGAATGACGCCCAAGGCGTGGTTTCGTTCCGCCACTACGAGCGGCGTTCCTCCTGATCGTGCGATGTTCTCGATTGAGAGTTGCAGCTCCCTGGGAATCTCGCCTCCACTCTGCTGAAGGTAATTCTGGATAGCGTCAGACGCGCCTTTGCGGATCTCTCGTCCGTCGAAGTTGACGCCCGACATGCGGGTTTGTGCGGTGAAAGGAACAAACTCGGCGGCGAGTTCTGTAAGATCGCGTCCCCGGAGGTTGTACTTTTCTTTTGCCAGCACGACGATCGAGCGCCCTTCCGGGGTTTCATCCGGCAACGACGAGAGCTGTGCAGCATCGGCCAGTTGATCGCTGCTGACGCCGGGCGCCGGAATAAATTCCGCCGCCTGACGATTTCCGAACGTGATAGTTCCCGTCTTGTCCAGCAGAAGCGTGTTGACATCTCCGGCGGCCTCTACGGAACGTCCGGACATGGCCAGTACGTTGTGTTGGATCAAGCGATCCATTCCAGCAATCCCAATGGCAGAAAGCAGCCCTCCGATCGTCGTGGGGATCAGGCACACCAGCAAAGAGACAAGCACAAAAATGCTTTGCGGGCTGCCGGAGTAAATCGCGAAGGGTTGCAGAGTGACGACGGCAAGCAGAAAGATGATGGTCAAGCCTGCGAGCAGAATGTTCAGCGCAATTTCGTTCGGCGTCTTCTGCCGCTCGGCGCCCTCCACCAGCGCGATCATGCGATCGAGGAAGGTTTCGCCAGGATTGGATGTGACTTTGATCGTGATCTGATCGGAGAGCACCCGCGTGCCGCCGGTTACTGCAGAACGATCTCCTCCGGCTTCACGGATCACAGGCGCAGACTCTCCCGTGATTGCCGACTCATCTACAGAAGCGATACCCTCGACGATCTCACCATCGGAAGGAATAAAGTCGCCGGCGGAGCAGCGGACGATATCACCGGCTCGCAGCTTCGAACTGGGGCAGACTTCTACCGTGCCGTCGTCGCGCAGGCGTTTTGCCTGAGTTTCAGAACGCGCTTTGCGAAGAGTGTCGGCCTGAGCCTTGCCGCGCCCTTCTGCCATGGCTTCGGCAAAATTGGCGAACAGGACCGTGAACCACAACCAGAGCGTGATCTGAAGATTGAACTTCAAACCGACGTGGCTGCGGAACAGCAAAACGGTGGTGATGACGCTCCCAACTTCGACCACGAACATCACCGGATTGCTCATCATTCTGCGCGGATCGAGCTTTATCAGCGAATCCCAGATTGCGCGACGAACAATTTTCCATTCCCAAACTACTTTTTTTCTAGCCATAGATTTCAGAAGGTCTTCCCAGAAGCCATTTGCAGGTGTTCAAGGATGGGACCCAGGCTGAGTGTGGGGAAGAAAGTCAATGCCCCTAAGATCAGGATCACGCCGATGAGCAGCACACTGAACAGTGGGGTCGTGACCGGAAATGTTCCCAACGACGGGGGTACGTACTTCTTGCGCGCCAGGTTGCCGGCAATCGCCAGCATGGGAATGATCATCAGGAAACGGCCAACCAGCGTGTTGATTCCCAAAACGGTGTTGTAATAAACCGTATTTCCGTTCAGCCCGCCAAAAGCCGAGCCATTATTGGCGGCCGTCGACGTAAACGCATAGACAATTTGTGAGAGTCCATGCGGGCCAGGATTGCTGATCCCGGCTGTGCCGAATCCGTAAGCCACGGCAATGGCGGAGAAACTGAGAATTGCCAATGGGAACACCAGCGAAACCAGCATGGCCATCTTCACGTCATAGGCTTCTATTTTTTTGCCCAGGTACTCGGGAGTCCGGCCGACCATCAGTCCGGCAATAAAGACAGCCAGGACGATGTAGATCAGCACGCCATACATTCCTGCTCCAACACCTCCGAAGATGGTTTCACTCAGCATCATGTTGATGAGTGGGACCATGCCGCCTAACGGTGTGAACGAGTCATGAGAGCCGTTTACGGCCCCGCAGCTTGTGTCCGTAGTGATCGTTGCCCAGAGCGCGGTATTTGCAATCCCAAAACGGACCTCCTTGCCTTCCATATTTCCGCCCGTTTGCATCGTCGTTACGCGCTGGTCGGTACCGGTGAGCAGTGGATTGCCATGTGATTCCGCCCAATAGGCCGTGATCACCCCGGCGACGAAAAGTAGCGCCATCGCTCCCCACACCGCCCAGCCATGGCGCTGCGAACCCGTCATGCGTCCGAGCGTGTAGGTCAGCCCGGAGGAGATGGCGAAAATGCAGAACATCTCAATGAGGTTCGCGAGCGGCGTAGGATTTTCGTAGGGGTGCGCGCTGTTCGCGCCAAAATAGCCGCCGCCATTGGTGCCGAGCTCTTTGATGATTTCCTGCGAGGCAATCGGCCCCTGCGCAATGTTCTGAACAGTCACTTTGTCCATGACGGGTTTACCGCTTGCGTCCAGCAGCGGCTTCCCGTCGCTTCCGACCTTTTGGACCTGCTGTGGTTCGAGCAAATGAACGGTGTCGTAGGGTTTCAAGTTCTGTGGTACGCCCTGCCACACCAGCAACAGCGCGCCGCCAATGGACAACGGCAGCAGAATCCACAGACAGCAACGCACCAGATCGACCCAGAAATTGCCGATCGTCTCCTTTTCGCGGCGCACGATTCCGCGAATGAAAGCGATGGCAAGCGCCATTCCGACCGCCGCGGAGACGAAGTTGTGATAGGCGAGACCGGCCATCTGCGTGAAATAGCTCATCGTGGTCTCACCGCTGTAGTTTTGCCAGTTGGTGTTCGTCGTGAAAGAGGCGGCCGTGTTGAATGCCAAATCGGGCGCCACGCCGGCTAGCTTCTGTGGGTTGTAAGGCAGATGCAATTGGAATCTCTGCAGGCCGTAGAGCACGAGCATCGATACCACGCTGAAAAGCAGCATGGAAACGGCATATTCCATCCAGCCCATCTCGCGCTCTCTGTCGACTGCAGTGACGCGATAAATGAGCTGTTCAACTGGCAGGAGCGCTCGATCGAGAAATGTACGCTCGCCATTGAAAACCCGTGCCATGAAGATGCCGAGCGGTTTGGTCACCGCCAGAATCAGCGCGAAAAAGAAAGCAATTTGCAACCAGCCGTTCAGGGTCATTTGAACTTTTCCGGACGGAGCAGAGCGTAGAAGAGATAGACCGTCATTAAGACGCAAATCACAATCATGACCGCCGCATTGCCGTGCATCATGACTCCTCTACTTCATACGTTCACAAAAGTGAACGTAGGCAATCGAGAACAGGAAGAACAAGATCGTGAGGCCGATGAAGATGAGATCTCCCATATCAAGACTCAATCAATAGCTAACGGGCGCAATCGTAAAGAAGGCGTAAAGAGTTGACAAGGGTTTCGCTCTTACCAAATAGCAGATGCATCACTCGCAGCGGCAGCTTTGCGGGCGTACGTCGAAGGTTCCCACCTATCCGCTCAGAATTTAAAAATGAGGTCCGTAGTAAAAGAGAGCTGGTTGTGTCTTGCACCCGAATTGTATGCACGCGTGTCGTAAGCGCGTTCGAAACGAATGCCGGGACGAATCACGATAGTGCTGCCAATCCAGTGACCATACATGAATTCGTGCTCCGAATAACGCGTCTTGAATCCAGTTCGCTGGCCCTTGATGTCATCGAGAAACTCGTTGCGGATGGACAGATAGTTCTGCTTTGAAAAGTCTCTTTCCAGATAGTTCGTCACAGCCCATTCAGGAGCAAAACATCGCAACTCGGAGGGCAAACAAAATGCTGGATTGGCCCCCGGTTTTTCCAGGAGCGCGCTGGTGATATTGGGCACTTCGCGTTCATACATGTACCAAGCTTCGGTAGCGATATGCGTGCGAGCGCTGAACTTGTGATACCAGGTAGCATCGTAGTGCTGAACGTTGTTGTAGCCATAGTGACCGTCGTTGATTCCGTTCGCGCAGACGTACAAATTGTCGTTTATCGGCGGTGTCGTGTAGCTTATGCACGCCGTGAGTGAAGGCTTGGCATCGTCAGCCCAGGGTGCAGTGTCATTACTGGCTTGAATACCTGCCTGTAGGAGCCATTTTTTGTTTAGCCTGATGGTCGCCAATGCGCCGCTCTGTGTAAAAGGATCGGTTGTGAACAGCAAGGAATGCGTATAGGAGTAGTTTGCAGGCGCCAGCTGGGCCTCGATTCCCGGAACGGAAATATAGCGGCCAATGCGAATGTTCATGCCTTCAGCGATCTGTGGGAAGTAGAGGTCAATGTACTCGAGGACGGGATCGAATCCATATTGCCGATTAAACTTTAGAAGCTGCTGGCTGAAGTAGCCGACTGAGGTAGTGAAGCGGTAATCCACTCCATAGAAGCCGGTGACATGGAAGCCCCAATCGAAGTGATCGGTCTGCACGGTATCGGGGAGGCGTTCCAGATAGATTACCGCCTGGTCTAACTCGATCTGGTTCGCGTAGATGTTGTACGACATTGGATAGACGACGCGCTTCGATGTAGTGAAATTGAACCCCGGCTCGATCCACCCGTAAATCTTCGTTCGCGATGTATCCCCGTTGATGGCCTCCATTAATGGGTATGTGTTCGTGTCCGGTGCGCCGATGATGGGCGAGCCGCCGTAGGGCCAATCAGCACTAGGAAAAGGGGGCGAATCCAAAGGCGAAAGGGGAAGCCGCCTGGCAGGCTGCTGCGTTGAAGCACTCGTCTCGCTCCAGTCCTTCTTATAGAAGTGAAAGAGTCTTTGGAAGAATGCATCAGCCGAGGTTTTATCCTCTTCCGCGGTAGCGTCAGCGGCCACCGGCGCTTGCGCACACGCACGTGCGGGCATCAACAATGGTGAAAAAGAAAGACACGCGAGAAACATCTTTATCGACATTTTTGCCATTTGCTTTGGGTAACGATTGTTCGGAAATCAGAGAGGGGGAAGCGCAGCCTGATCCGCATTAGAATCCTCGAGCCACTTACGCAGGTGGAAAGGCGTTTTTCGCGAAACGATATTCGCGAACATCGCGCGTCTGGTGATCTGGGAGCGGCGAATGGGATTTGCAGGTCAGTACATCCGAAACCCTCTCTCAAAACTTCACGAGTATCGCTACTGTTCCCCGGTTTTCGTATTTGCGCAAGTCAGGTGCGAATCCCGTCACCAGCGAGCTCGGATTTCCCGTGTTTCCCCCGAGCGGTGTAATTCCTCCCGGACCACTGAAATACGGCACGTTTGAACCGCGATGCGTGTACTCCCAGCGAAAGGTCACGTATTGACTGGGCATATAGTCGAATGTCCCCTGAACGTCCCATGCTTTGAACGGGTCGCCCGGATTTTCCGTGAAGTATGGAGTTCCCGAAATGGCAGTGGCGCCATTGATCGGGGGAAGCAGAACGAGGTAACGCCCGGGGTTATCGATGGCGCCGCCGCCGACCGTGAAAGCAAAAACGTCTTTGTGGAACCAAAAGCGGTTGTACTCCATGAAGCCGAGAAAGCTTTGTTTGGGACCGCTTGAGCCGTTACCGAAGCAGCTCACGCCGCCGCCGCTTTCGCAGCCGGCGTCCAGCGTGAAGGTGAAGGCTGCTTTATCCATGAGACGGGCAGGATTGTCGTAATACTTCAGCTGAATGCTGTCGTCGGTGTGATAACGAATTCGATTTTTCACTCCCAAGGTATCTGCGCCGAGGAAGTATTGGTTGCCGACCAGCGACAACCATCCTTTCGGACGCCAGAGAATCTCGGCTCCGAAACCAGGACGATTGTTGAATTTTCCGTATGACTGCCAGCCGTTGATGAACCAGGGTTCTATCTTCAGCTTGTCGGATGGGAACATCTGGATTCGCAGGCCATTGAAGAACCATGGTGTGTTGGAGGAAACGTACGATGGCTGATAAGTCCAGTTATCGAAGTTGTAAAAGCTCCAAAGACCGATATAGGACATGAAGATTCCGGCGTCGACATTGATGCCGCGCATCTTGTTGAAGTGATATCCGCCGTACGCCTCTGCGAGATATTGATAGGCTCCATCCAGGTTCCATTGACCGCGCGCTGCGCTCGGATCGTTGCGTGGTTGCGTTTGGGAATACATTCCAAACTGCGTCATCAGGCGGCCGCGCACGTTATCCCAGTGAAAGTCACCGCCCACTCCGAGTTGGGTTAACTGGAATTCGTTGGAGCGGAAGATTTCGCTGGAGCCACCAATCGTGTTGTCGGCAGGATGGTTGAAGTCGTAAGTGTAGTTAACATCAAAGCGGATCTCGGGCGTGAAGAACTTCGTCGCGTAGGGAGTGTCTTTTGTGCGGGGATTTCCGGAGAGCCAACTGAAATCGGCGAAGGCGAAGGGCTCGGATTTCGTCTCGACAGTCGCTGGTGGAGCTTGCGCCTGGAGAATGCCGACTGCAGGCTGTCCCATCGGGGGTGGGCCGGGCGAAACTAACTGGTTATTCGCGACGTCGGGCGCAACTTCGTGCACTTGCACAGCCGTCGCAGTGGACTGGTTGCGGAGTTGCGTTTCGAGCTCCTGAATGCGCGCCCGCATGTGCTCAAGTTCTTTGAGAATCTGCTCGTTCGAGCCCGGAGTTGGAGACACTGCATTAGACGAGCTCGTGTTGGCCACGGTGTCGTCGGTGTCTTGCTGGATTTTCGTTATCTGCTGCGCACTGGTACTTGTGGCCAGAAGCAGAAGCGTGAGAGTCAAGCCGGAAAGGAATTGCACATAAGCAATGTTGCACTTGGTAACATAAAAATCCGGTCAGAAACTCGTAAGGATTTCATCAAGCGGACCGGGGACGTACATTCATCACCAGGGACCCTGCTTACGCCCCATCCACCACACCAAACCCACGGTAGCGGTGTTCTGTTCTTTCTTTAGCCTCCCGGCCGCAGACGTGAAAAAGCTCGGCTGATTAGAGAAGTCCCGCCGGTACTCGCCCCGCATCAGGAAACCTTCCGCGACCTTGTACTCGGCAGTCAGTGTGTTCTCCTTCAGAGCCTCGGTGATTCCGGTAAATAGTCCGCCCCGGTCTTCCATGTATTCAGCCCTGGTACCAAGGGCAAATCTGCTGGCGAGCTGATAGCGGACGTATGCCGAGCCTCCCCAGGTCTCAGATGGCTTTGCCGAGTGGTTTGGTGCCGCGAATTGCCATTGCCGCTGGATCACGTAGTCGCCGTCCAGAGCCAGTGCCAATTTGGGATTCGCTTGCCAGGAGACATAGCTGTCAAAAATGTGAAGGCGGCCGTCGGGAGCGGGATTTACGGGAGCGAAACTAAGGCCTTGCTGAAGCGGAATCGGACTGTTAGGAGCGACAGCCACGCGATCGGGATTTTCTTGTCCGAGATAATAGTTCACATACCAGCTGACGCTTTGTTTCGGCGATAGCGTGAAGCCGAACAGTTCATCCTTAAAGCCATTGGTGGCCTCGGCCTGATTGGTGCCATTCACCAGCCAGTAATTCAACGTGACTTTGTCGTTCAACTTGTAGGCCGAGCGCACTCCCATGTGATAGAACGGCAGAAAATCAAACCAGAAAGAACGCGAGTAATTGATCTGATCTTTCGTGTAATTTCCTTCGATACCGATTGAACTGCCCCATTTACCAAAATCGACCGTCCATCCCTTGTTCAAGGGAATAACGTACGTTCCATAAGCCTGAAAGATGTTGCGATAGATTTGCGGACGAGGTTCGTTCAGGGGATTTCCCTGGAGGGTGTCAGTTGCCTGCCCGAACTGAAGATCAAGACGCGCGCCAAATCTGCGCGCTGCGTCGGCATCGGGTGCGCGCTCAAAGATCACGTTTGCCTGATTAAGGCTGATGTTGTTGCTGAGAACGTCGTAGGCGCGCAGCGCATTGACACGTCCCACCGGAGTGTTGAAGTTGTAGCCGTAATAGCCGTCGATAGCGAAGTTGATAGTAGTGCCATGCAGGTAGTCGAGAACGCTGCGATCGTCTCGACTAAGGCCAGAGTCCACGGCCGGAGCGGATGTAGAAGTCATGGTCAGAGTTTCCGGCTTTAAACCGGCGCCATCGACGGCAGCGACCGTCGATTGAACCCGTTCTGTCTCGAGTTTGGCGACTCGCTCCTCTAACTGCTTCACCGCCGCGCGTAACTCTCGGATTTCCTGATCCCGGTCGGTAACATCGCCGGCCTGCAAGCAGCATCCTGGCGCGCATAGCAACAACAGGGAACTTAGAACAAACGACGGATACGAGCGTGAAGCACCGACAAAAAGGATGCGCATGGCTATCTCCCCGACAGAAATATCAATCGTAGCGACGCGACGTAAGGAATATGTAAGTGAAACGCTCACTCGCCCGGAGTGAAGCGGTAGCCGACCCAGGGTTCGGTGACGATGTAATGCTTTTCCGTGCCGCCCTCGAGCTTCTTGCGAAGTTGTCCAATAAAGACTCGAAGATATTCGTTCTGGTGCGCGCTCTGCGGTCCCCACACCGACCGCAGCAAGACGGGATGAGTAATCACCCTTTCCGGATGGCGCGCGAAATAGACCAGCAAATCAAATTCCTTCGGAGTGAGGTGGACTTCCTCGCCACGGACGAATACGCGGTGTCCGGCCAGATCAATTTTGAAATCGCCAATGGAGATTTCGGGATCCTCGGCTTTCACCGGGGTGAACCGGCGCAGATGTGCGCGCACGCGGGCCAGAAGTTCGTTCATGTTGAACGGCTTGGTCACGTAATCGTCGGCGCCGGCATCGAGAGCTTCAATCTTGCTGCGCTCCTCGCCGCGAACCGAGAGGACGACGATGGGCACTGCGGATTTGTCGCGAATCTTGCGCGTGAGATCGATGCCCGTCATGTTAGGCATCGACAGATCAGTGATGACCAATTCGGGAGGCCAGTCCGAGAAGACATCCAGGGCCGCTTCCGCGTCGTTAGCCACGCGAATTTCATAACCGTGTCCCGAAAGAGTGGTGCGCAAAACGCGCGTAATCTGTGGCTCGTCATCTACAACGAGAATACGGCGTCCGGCCATTAGTCAGGCCTCTGCGTCACGATGTGAACGTCGACGGGTGGGGCGTTACGGAGGAATCGTTGAATGGCTCCCAAGTAAAGGTACTCGCGCCAGCCGGTGACCGCCGAACGTCCGAAAACTACCTGCGTTATGTGCTCGTCGCGCACAAACTCAGCAACGGCCGAGGCAACATCCTTGGCCTTCAGGCGCACGATTTTGGCCGATAGATTCTGCGCGAACTGAAAGTTCGAGTTCAAATTGCGCGCGCGTTCTGGATCGCGGTCGCGCTCCTGCTCCACATAGACCGTGAAAAAGTCTGCGTCGATTCGGTCGGCGATGCGGGCACCGCGCGCGATGAGCTGCTGCGATTCAGGATGTGAACTGATGCAGACTGCAATCCGCTCCTTTACACCCCAGTTCTGATCGATGTTTTTTTTCTTGAGGTATGCATCCAGGCTGCGGTCCACGGCTTGCGTAACCTGCCGCAGCGCTAGCTCGCGCAACGCCATGAGGTTCCCGCGGCGAAAGAAGTTCTTCAACGCTTTGTCCGCGCGGTCCAGCGGATAAATGTCTCCGCGCTGCATGCGCGTCTGCAGCGCTTCGGGAGTCAAATCTGCCATTACAAGTTCGTCGGCGCGCTGCAATGCCCAATCCGGCACCGTTTCTCGTACTTGAATTCCGGTAATGCTCTGAATGGTCGGATTCATGCTCTCGATGTGCTGCACGTTCATGGTCGAAATTACATCGATCTTCGCGTCCAGCAGCTCGAAGACGTCTTCGTAACGTTTGCGGTGCTTGCTGCCGTCGATATTGGTGTGTGCGAACTCATCCACCAGCGCGACCTGCGGCTTGCGGGCTAGGATTGCGTCGACGTCCATTTCCTCAAAGACGGTGCCTTTGTATTCAATCTTTTTGCGCGGAAGTATCTCCAACTGCTCCGCCAGTTCGGCCGTGACCTTACGGCCATGCGTCTCAATCACTCCAATCACGATGTCTTCGCCGCGACGTTTCCGGCGAATGGCCTCGCTGAGCATGTTGTACGTCTTTCCTACTCCGGGAGCGTATCCAAGAATCAGCTTGAAAACTCCTGCGCGTTTTTCCGGCGCAGTCTGCTCCAGCCATTCTTCCGGAGTCTTGGGCATGGCGTACATTTTTGCGCGACCACTTGGGGTTTGTCGAACTTCAGATAAAATTCGCGCAGCTTGAAAGCTCTTCTTACAAGGGCGCTGCGGTTTGCGATCAGTGTCATGGTCGTGGGGCTGATCGTCGTCTTTTACACGCGAGTGGTGCGCGTGAATCCGACAACGGTGGCGCTCAGTTTTCTTTTGGCAGTCCTTATCGTCTCTGCCAGCTGGGGACTTACCGTGGCTGTCTTCATGTCACTGGTCGCTGCGCTGGCATTCAACTTCTTCTTTTTGCCTCCGGTTGGGACCCTCACCATTGCCGACACTCAGAACTGGCTGGCACTGCTCGCATTTCTGTTTACCGCGGTGATGTCGAGCAATCTATCGGAGCGGGTGCGGCGCGAAGCGAGAGCCGCAAATGAGCGGCGTTTGGAGGTCGAGCGTCTGTACACCTTCAGCCAGCAGCTTCTCGTGAGCGAGAACGTTGTGGAGTTGCTGAACAAAGTGCCATCGCATGTTGCGCAGACCTTTGGTGCTGCGAATGCTGCGATTTACCTGATCGATCGAGATCGTGTCTACCGCGCGGCAGGCGATGCGCACTTCATCACCAAGGAGGAACTCCACATCGCAGCAGCGCGTTCGGAACTGGTACTTGATCATGCACGCGGCCTCAGTCTGGCTCCAATCCGCATGGGTGTGCGCACGCTCGGGGTGTTGGCAATGGAAACAATCTCCCTGTCGCCGGAGACCCTGGAGGCGGTAGCGAGCTTGATCGCCGTTGCTATTGAACGGGCTGCTGCGGTCGAGAAACTTACGAGGACGGAGGCCGCCCGGGAGAGCGAGCGTCTACGCTCTGCTTTGCTGGATTCCGTCACCCATGAGTTCCGCACGCCCTTAACTTCGATCAAAGCTTCAGTCAGCAGCCTGCTCTCTGAAGGGCAGCTTGGCCCAGAGCAGCGGCACGAGTTGCTTACCGTTATTGATGAAGAGAGCGACCGGCTGAATCGTCTTGTCGGAGAAGCGGTGGAAATGGCTCAGCTCGATGCACATGAGGTCCGGCTGGAACTAGAGCCGCATCACATCAGTGAGGTCGTCGAGGCTGCGATGGAGGAGGCCAAGCCGGTTATTGCGGATAATCCCGTTGAGGTACGAATTCCCCCGCAGCTTCCTCCTGCTGTCATGGACTTCGGCTGGATTACCAAAGTCCTCACACACCTTCTCGAGAATGCGGTGAAATACTCCTCTGCCGGCTCTCCGATTTTCATTAGCGCCGAGGTAAAGGGTGATCGGCTTATCACGAATGTAGCCGATCGCGGGAGTGGTATCGACGACCTTGAACGTTCCCTCATATTCGATAAGTTTTATCGCGGCCAGAGCCAGAGATACCGTGTGCAGGGAACCGGAATGGGGTTGGCGATCGTGAAGGCAATCGTAGAAGCGCACGGAGGCAGGATCAGCGTAACCAGCCAGGTCGGTCATGGCTCAGTGTTTTCCTTCGGACTCCCTCTCGCGAAGTGACAGACGCGTGTCCCATTTCCAAGCTCCTCGATTTATTTGTTGCCGCGTCGTTTCAAGCACTCAGTTGCGCAGCATGCCGCATCCAAACAACCAAATCGTTCGAAAATCCCTAATTGAAACGAGCGCCACCGTGAAGTGGGATTCCGCCATTTGCCTCGCCTTTGCCGCTGAAAACCTGTTTGCAGCAGCTCAGCTACTCACCAGTGACCTGGTTCCGTGGAAACGAGCTCTGCGCGTCAGTTATGAGAGACACATTGTCCCGTTGGTGGAGAATGACGATCTTCTTCCCGCGGATATTCGTGAGAAGTTGCTGGATGCGCACCGCTCCTACATTCAGGCTGATTCTCGCGGTTTGAATCGCGAGTTCGCGCGCCAGCTGGCTTCTGAGCTCATGGGCATTCTCAGTGAGATCAGCTCAATGCTGAACCGAAACTTCGGACCGTCGGTGTTGCTGCCCAAGCCGCTCGCCGCCTAGGTTGAGACAAGGCCTTTTGTCTCCTCGTCCAGACGGTATATATTCACTAGCCGCTCTCTAATCCGGTCCCGAGGTCTCTCATGTCCCGAAGTGTCCGTTGCGGGCTTATACAGGCCCACAATCCCTTAGGCCCCGATCACAGCCTGCCGCAAATCAAAAAGGCGATGATCGATAAGCACCTGAAGCTGATCGATCAGGCTGCCAAGCAAAAGGTGCAGATACTCTGCCTGCAGGAGCTCTTTTACGGTCCCTACTTCTGCGCCGAGCAGAATCAAAAATGGTATGAGATGACGGAGCCGGTGCCTGACGGTCCAACGATCAAGTTGATGCAGAAGATCGCCGCCAAACACAAGATGGTGATAGTTGTTCCGGTTTACGAAGAGGAGATGACCGGACTCTACTTCAACACCGCCGCGGTGATCGATGCCGACGGGAAATATCTGGGCAAATATCGCAAGCACCATATTCCGCAGGTGGCTCCCGGATTTTGGGAGAAGTTTTATTTCACGCCGGGCGATGGCGGGTATGTCGTTTTCCAGACGCGCTACGCGCGCGTCGGCGTGTACATCTGTTACGACCGTCACTTTCCCGAGGGGGCGCGCATTCTTGGATTGAATGGCGCGGAGATCGTGTTTAATCCCTCGGCCACCGTAGCCGGCCTCTCGGAGTATTTATGGGAGCTTGAGCAGCCCGCGCATGCGGTCGCGAATGGCTACTTTGTCGGCGCCATCAATCGTGTGGGAGTGGAGAAGCCGTGGGCCATCGGCGAGTTCTACGGCAAGAGCTACTTCTGCAATCCTCGCGGCAAGATCCTCGCGCAAGCCAGCCGCGACAAGGATGAGGTAGTGGTAGCCGATCTCGATCTCGAGATGATTGCGGAAGTTCGAAAGACGTGGCAGTTCTTTCGCGATCGACGTCCGGACTCCTATGGACCGCTGGTGGCACAGGGAGGAAAGTCCGCTGCAGCCGCGAGGTGAATGCTGCCGGAAGGCGATAAGCGAAACTGTTAGGTAAGCCTATATCTGCCGCAGGAGTTGCGATCAGGCCAATTGCCTATCCCTCGACCGAGGTATTTCATGACCAAAGACGAAATTATCCGCAAGCACAAGCAGTATCTCTTTCCTTCGATCAGCACTTATTACAAGGATCCGCTGGTCACCGACCATGCCAGCATGCAGTACCTCTGGGACACTGAGGGCAACAAGTATCTCGATTTCTTCGGCGGCATTGTCACCATCTCGGTCGGTCACACTAATCCGAAGGTGACGACGAAGGTCAAGGCGCAGATCGACAAGATCCAGCATGCCTCGACGCTCTTTCCAAATGAAGCCATCGTTGCGCTCGCCGAGAAAATAGCTCAAATCACGCCGGGAAACATTACGCAGAGCTTCTTCACGAACAGTGGAACCGAAGCCAATGAGACTGCCATTCAACTGGCGCGCATTCACACCGGCAATTACGAGGTCGTCGCGCTCCGGCACGGATACAGCGGACGTTCACAGCTGGCGCAGGGCCTCACCGGCCATGGCACCTGGCGCAAGTCGCTACCGAGCGGCGCGCACGGAATCGTTCACGCGCTCAATCCGTACTGCTACCGCTGTCCGTTCGGCATGAAGCCGACGGAATGCGGCGTTGAATGCGCTAAAGACGTCGAGGCGGTGATTCAAACCACAACGTCGGGACAGATCGCGGCGTTCATAGCCGAGCCCATTCAAGGTGTAGGCGGTTTTATTACTCCGCCTAAGGAATATTTCAAGATCGTCTTCAACATCGTGAAGCAGTACGGGGGGCTCTTCATCGCCGACGAAGTCCAGACCGGCTGGGGTCGCACGGGGAAAAAATGGTTTGGTATCGAGCAGTGGGAGGTGTATCCAGACATCATCACCTCGGCCAAGGGAATGGCCAACGGCATGCCGGTGGGACTCACCGCGACAACCGCCGAGATCGCCGGCAGCTTCCAAGGATTGCAAATTTCGACATTCGGGGGCAATCCGGTAGTCAGCGTCGCGGCGAAGGCGACGATCGACCTCATCGAAGAGGATCGATTGATGGATAACGCCGAAACCGTCGGAAGCTATTTCCGCGACGGCCTCAATGAACTCCAAGACAAGCATGACCTCATTGGCGATGTGCGCGGGATGGGACTGCTCCAGGCGATCGAGTTCGTCAAGGATCGTAAAACGAAAGAGGTTGCGCCACAGGAAACCGTTCAGTTCATGGAAGAATGCCGCAAGCGTGGCTTGCTGGTCGGGAAAGGCGGATTGTACGGAAACGTTATCCGCATGTCGCCACCGCTCAACATCGCCAAAACCGACGTGGACGAAGCAATCAGCGTGATGGACGAAGCTCTCAGCGCGGTCAGGCAGCCCGCCGCGGTTGCGGCCAGATAAGGGAATACCGCGTTCACTCTATGCCAACGGTAGCTGCCTCCAGAGGCAGCATCGAGCACAGTTCGCTTTACAATCCTGACCTCGCACCGGCCACTTCGGAGCGTCGCACGTGGGGGACGTACAACTACGCCGCGCTGTGGGTCTCGATGTCGGTGAACATCCTCACCTACATGCTCGCAGCAAGCCTTATCCAGGGCGGCATGGATTGGAAGCAGGCCGTTCTCACCGTCTTTCTCGGCAACAGCATCGTTCTCGTGCCGATGCTCCTCAACTCGCATCCCGGAGCAAAGTATGGCATTCCCTTTCCGGTACTCGCGCGCGCTTCCTTTGGAGTACTTGGCGCAAATATTGCGGCCGTGCTGCGGGCGCTCGTCGCCTGCGGATGGTTCGGCATTCAAAGCTGGATTGGCGGCGAAGCAATTAACACGCTCCTGGCGACGCTATGGCCAGGCTGGACAAGGAATCCACATGGTGTAGCCATCTGTTTCATGATTTTTTGGGCGATCAACCTGCTCGTTGTTTTGAAAGGTATCGAGTACATCCGCTTTTTGCAGGGGATCAGCGCTCCGATTCTGCTTGGAGTCGGCTTGCTTCTGTTGGGCTGGGCTTATACGTCGGCGGGCGGATTCGGTCCCATGCTTTCCGCTCGATCGAAGTTTCAGAATACATCGGAATTCCTGAAATTCCTGATTCCTGCATTGAACGGAACCGTTGGCTTCTGGTCCACGGTCTCGCTGAACATTCCCGACTTCACGCGTTTTGCGAACAATCAACGCGGCCAAATGATCGGCCAGGCAGTGGCTCTGCCAACGACGATGACGCTGTACTCGTTCATCGGCGTGGCGGTTACATCTGCGACAGTCGTAATCTACGGCACTGCTATCTGGGATCCCGTCCAACTGCTTAGCAGATTCCACTCTCCGGTCGCGGTCGTAATTTCGCTGCTTGCAATACTGCTGGCTACTGTGAACGTGAATATCGGCGCCAACGTGGTATCGCCGGCAAATGATTTCTCAAATCTATGGCCCCGGAAAATTTCTTTCAAGCTCGGCGGCGCCATTACCTGCTTTATGGGCATTGCGATGATGCCCTGGAAGCTGCTCGCGAATCACCGCACGTTTATCTTCGGATGGTTGGGAGGATACGCGGCGGTGCTCGGTCCCGTTGCGGGAATCATGATTTGCGACTACTTCATTGTTCGCCGGCGAGTTCTGCTGGTCAACGACTTGTATTTACGCCATTCAGCCTACGAGTATTCCGCCGGATTCAACTGGAGAGCCATTGCCGCTCTTTTGATTGGGACTGGAGTTGCATTGATCGGGCTCCTTGTTCCACCGTTGCGTTTTCTCTACGACTATTCCTGGTTTGTCGGATTTGCTGTTGCCTTTTTCATTTATCTGGCCATCGCAGCCCGACCTGTGCTGAACGCTCCAATGCAGGAGGCGTGATAGTGCTCGGTGCGGCCCCTGCACCGGTAGGCGAGGCGAAGGACTGTGCCGCGCAAATTCGCCACGCATTGGCACGCGGAGGATCGAAAGACGTCGCCAAGTCATCGAAGCGATTTTTTCGTGAGCAGGTGACGTGCTATGGGTGGAAGACTGCACCGCTTCGCCGCTTTGCCCATCAATGGCGGCGGCGTTTGCTCGCAGAAAAAAATCTCGGCTTTGTGGTGGAAGTCGCTGATCAACTTTTCCGCCGAGGGCCCAACGAGGACAAGAACTTCGCGGTCTTCTTGCTCGAGCAGTCTCCGGCAAAGCTGAGCGAGGCTGAGTTCCATCTCTTCGAGAGTTGGTTGGATCGTGTAGAGAACTGGTCCGATCATGACGGTCTAACCATGTACTTACTTGGTCCGATGATGCTGGCCGATCGGTCACGGGCGGGGAAAGTGTTTGAGTGGGCGAAATCGAACACTCCCTGGGGACGTCGCGCAGCCGCTGTGTCGCTCATCCGCGGGATTCGTCGAGGATTCTTCTGGCAAGAGACGCAAAGGATCGCGCGGATCTTGCTCCGGGATCACGAGTTAATGGTGCAAAAGGGAGTTGGCTGGATGCTGCGGGAAGCAGTGAAGGCCAACGGCCCGCAGGTGGTTTCTTTCCTCTTCTCAATTCGCAACGAAGCGCCGCGTCTTGTGCTTCGCACGGCATGCGAAACGTTATCCGGCAAGATCAAGAGAAAAGTGCTCGGGTCTAGAGGTGAGGCAGGCACTTAACGCTCACCTTTTCAGCCAGAGCGCGTTGTCTCCGGTCGAAGCTGAATAAAGCATCGCACTTCAACTCGAGGCAGGCGGCGAGGTGTATTACATCTCCTGTTCGCGTTCCGAAATCCGGTGTCCACTGCGAGGAGATGGATCTAGACAGGAGGTAAGTCGAGGCAGGAAGTTCACGCAGGAACATGATGCCGGCCTGAATATCGGCGGCAAAAGTGCTCGACGCCCGGTCCGCCTCGGAACGCCTGATCGCGTTCCGAAAGCAGAATTGATAAATCGCGTTGATAGTCTCTGTCCAAGCAAACTCCGAGACGATGATATCGGCCGAAACGCTTTGTAGTGTTTCCGCCGCTACCTGACTATTTCGGTCTATCACGTAAATTGAAGTGAGAAAGCTCGCGTCGGCGTAGCCAGTCAAAAGCGGTCCCGATCTTCTGCAACAATCTCAGCGCCTGTCGGTTCAAGCACCCTGTCGCCGAAGATCTCCCGCATGCGGCCAAGGAAGTCCGGCATTTCCGGCTTCTTATCTCTATCCGGACTTAACCGCGCAATGACCTTGTTGCGCTTGGTGATCTGAATCTCATTTCCCAGGCGCAGCATCCTCTCAATCTTTGGGAAGTTGTATCTGAGGTCGCGGATTGTGGCTTTCTTCATGTGATACATTTTAGCATCACATTGCAAGTCCCAAACCCCTAGTCGCCTGCGGCGGTTTTGTTAGCCAGAAGATCCTTCACGCTGCAGTGCGGGCTTTTACCGCGTGCCTCCTGCAGCTGCCGCCACGTCATCGCAGTCCGCCCGGTATCGACGCGCTGCATGTTGATGCAGCCCGGAACGGGACAGACCAGCGCGCACAAATTGCACCCGACACATTCGTCCTCCAAAATCCGTGGAACGTGTTTCGCAATCTCGCCGTCGCGCAGGTCGCCTCGGGGACGGTCTGCCGCGGTAATGCATTGGTGGGCGCCGTCCTCGCAAGCGATGTAACACAAATTACAACCGATGCATTGGGCCGGATCGATGCGCGCCACGATCTTGTAGTTGAGGTCCAGGTCGCCCCAGTCGCGGATGCGATCGACAGATTTGCCCACCAGTTCCATCGCAGAAGAAAAGCCTTTGTCGTCCAGATACTGCGAGAGACCTTCGATCATGTCCTCGACTACGCGGAAGCCGTAATGCATAGCAGCCGTGCAGACCTGAACAGAAGTTGCGCCCAGCAGCATGAACTCCACCGTATCCTGCCAATTGGCTACTCCCCCGATTCCTGAAATAGGAATGCCAACTTTAGGATGCTTTGCTACCGAAGACACCATGTGCAGCGCGATCGGCTTGACTGCCGGTCCGCAATAGCCGCCATGACTGCCGTATCCGCCGACGTTCGGCCGAGGAGCAAAGCTCTCGAGGTCCACACCGACAAGGCTGCTGAAGGTGTTGACCAGCGAGACGGCGTCCGCCCCTCCCTGACGGGCTGCCCAGGCCATATGCGCGATGTCAGTAACGTTTGGTGTAAGTTTCACGATCACCGGGATCGTGGCCACTTCCTTCACCCAGCTGGTGATCAGAGTCGTGTACTCCGGCACTTGGCCGACGGCGGCGCCCATTCCGCGCTCCGACATGCCATGCGGACATCCGAAGTTCAACTCCAGAAGGTCAGAGCCTGAATCCTGCGCGCGGCGAACAATTTCATGCCAGGTCTCACGCTTGGATTCGACCATAAGCGATGCGATCACGGTGTGCTTCGGGAAGCGCTTCTTGACTTCGGAGATTTCGCGAAAGTTGATCTCGATAGAACGGTCGCTGATGAGCTCAATGTTGTTAAGCCCAATCATGCGCTCGTGTTTGTAATCGATCGACCCGTACCGGGAAGCGGTGTTGATGATTGGGTCGCCGATGGTCTTCCATACTGCTCCGCCCCAGCCGGCGTCGAAGGCCTTCATCACCTGATATCCGGTGTTGGTAGGAGGACCGGAAGCCAGCCAGAAGGGATTCGGGGAGCGCACCCCGCAAAAACTGATGCTCAGATCAGGCATGGGCGACTTCCTTGCGGCCGGATTCCAGCGTGGCGTGAATGCCCTTGGCTGCACGTTTGCCGTGCGCGACCGCATCCACCACCTCGCCTCCGCCGTTTACGCAGTCGCCGCCGGCAAAGTACTTAGGATTTGCGGTCTGCATGGTGGCGGGGTCAATCGTTACTTTTCCGCGGTCTAGTTTCAAATCAGGAATTGACCTAAGGAATTCCAGCTTCTTCTGTCCGACCGCTTTAATGATCATGTCAATCTCAAGCTGGAACTCGCTACCGGGAATCGGTTGGAAGGACCGCCGGCCCGAGCCGTCTGCTGACCCTAACTGCGTGCGAACACATTCCAACACTTCCGCACGTCCGCGCGGATCGGGAACAACTCGCACTGGCGCTGCCTGCCAGATAAAAGTAATGCCGTCCGCTTTGGCTAACTCGTACTCATAGGCGAAGGCCGACATCTCTTCACGACTGCGACGGTACACCATGTACACAACTTCGGCCCCCAGGCGGCGCGCGGCTGTTGCAGCGTCGATTGCTGTATTGCCGCCGCCGATCACTGCCACGCGGCGGCCGACCTGCACGTGCTCGAAGCCGTTAGTCTTAGTTTTTTCGATGAAGGTGATTGCATCAACCACCCGCCGGAAGTTCTCTCCTTCGATGTGCAGGTCTTCCGTCTGGCCCAGCCCCACGCCGATGAAGATTGCGTCGTACTCGCGCTCGAGTTGTGCCAGGCTGACGTCACGGCCCACTTGCATGCCACTGCGAATCTGTACCCCCACCGCGCGGACCATCTCGACTTCGCGGAGTGCATCGGCTGCGCGCATTTTGTAGGCGGCAATGCCATATGTGTTCAAACCGCCGGGCTCGAGCTTAGCGTCGAAGATGATGGTTTCGTATCCTAGCTTGCGCAATTCAGCCGCGCAGGAGAGGCTCGCCGGTCCAGCTCCAATGAGTGCGACGCGGCGACCGTTGGCTTGCCCGGATTTTAGAACAGGGATTTTGCGATCGAGCACGTGGTCCACTGCATACCGCTGTAGCCTGCCGATTTCTACGGGTTTCTTGCCCTCGTTGTTGAGCACGCAAGCGCCTTCGCATAGTACCGAAGTGGGACACACGCGCCCGCAGCTGTGGCCAAGGACGTTAGCGGACAGAATTGTGCGGGCTGAGCCCGTAAGGTTGTTCGTCAGGATTTGTCGAATGAACTGCGGGATGTTGATTTCGGTAGGACAGGCTTTAATACAAGGCGCGTCATAACAGA
>JAFAUE010000393.1 GCA_019243475.1 Acidobacteriota bacterium
CTTCTTTCGGAGCAGGATTGGCAGAAAGCCCAGGATGCGGCGGAAGGCGGAGGTCCTGCGCACGGACCCACTTCGATGGGTTTTCGCGAGATGGATTAGTTGCTTTAACGAATCGAGCAGTTCTGAGAGCTAATGGCACAGGCGCCCTCCTGTGCCACAAGCTTCAGTATCTTGAGCAGGCAAGTCACCGAACGCTTACGTCTGCAAGCATCATGCCAACTGACGAACAGGCAAAGCCAACGAAAATCCACATCATTGAGGATGCCGATGCCACCGGCGAAACCGCTGCAGCCTACGATTACTGGCGTGCCGGCTCCGGACGCCGACAGGTTCCCGGCATCATTAAATGTTTTGGCGCGCGGCCGGATTTCCTGCGCCAGGTTGTCGAGTTTTCTAACACTCTGCACTTCTCCGAAGGCCATCTTTCGCGACGCCATAAAGAAATGTTGGCCAGCTATGTTTCGTACCTGAACCGCTGTCCTTATTGACTCGACAGCCACGCCTACTTCCTGCGGGTTCAGGGAGCTTCAGATAAAACCGTTTCCGCGCTTCTGGAAGGAAGACTCGACGACGCCGATCTCACCTCGCCTGAGCGCGCCTTGCTCGACTACGCCGAGCTGATTACGCGATCGGCTTCCAGCACCACTGCGAATGATGTCAACAAGCTGCGCCAAGCGGGCTGGAGCGAGGAACAAATCTCGGAAGCGGTATACGTAGTTGCTCTCTTTGCGTTTTTCAACCGCGTCGCCGATGCTTTTGGAGTTCCATCTCAGGACTATCTGGTTAAGGGCAAACTCACTCCATAGACGCTGCAATTTTCATTGCAGGTTGTTGAATCGTCATCGTTCTATTAGTCCAGGTGCATTAACCAGGAGCCTGGCGCTTACATGAAGCAGGAATGGCACAGCTTGTCTTGCCACGAGCAGCCACTCTGGGCTAGCTTTATCGACATGCAGTTGTGGTCCGCGCTGATGTTATCCAGACGCCGCGCGCTTTCTCTGGTCGTCTTCTTATTTCTCTTTGCTTCAGCTGCTTGGTGTCAAAACCCGGCAATTTATCAGGGACCTCGGCAGGGCATCGGGATGCCGCCCAGCCCACCCGACACTCAGCAGGCCGCACCGCCGCAACACGTGCTCAGCGGCACGGTTGTAAACGCTCAGACGGGCGCTCCCATCCCTTACGCCCTCGTCCAGGCCGAACAAAGCGCCAAGCTCACTGACCAGAATGGAAACTTCCGTTTCGACAATCTCGTTTCAATGTCGCTGATGGTGCAGGCGCACAAGCCCGGCTTCTTCAACGATCAGGAACTGGCACAGATGCGGCCAGTGCCTCCCAGCATGGTGACGCTCTCGGACAAACCAACCAACGTCACCATTGCGCTAACGCCGGAAGCCGTGATCACGGGACACGTTGAAAATCCCGAAGGCGAGCCTCTTGGCGGCATGCCGGTGCGGCTGCGCTTCGCGCAGATCGTGAATGGGCGTCGAATGTGGCAGCAGCACGGATTTCATCAAACCGATGAAGACGGCGACTTCCGCATCGCTGAGCTGCGACCCGGAACTTACTACGTAGAAGTTGGACCCAACTCTCGCGCCCGTCCCATCCCGCAGCAAGGAGGCCCGGAAAAATTCGAAGTCGTTGCCGCCGAATACTATCCCGGCGTACGTGAGATGAGCTCCGCTACTCCCATTCAGCTGGCTGCCGGGCAGAAGCTTGCTCTGAATTTCGGCATGAAGCGCGTGCCGGCATTTCACATTGGCGGCGCTGTGGTCGGAGGCGCTATGAACGGCGGACTGATGCTGCTCGACCGCGACGGCGAAAACACCAACGTCGGCATTCGCTTCGATTCGAGCACCGGCCGTTTTCAGGCCTTCCCGGTTCCATCCGGCAGCTACCGCCTGCACTTCAGCGGGCACGACAACGATGGGCAGCAGCTTTTCGCCGATGTGCCCATCACGGTAGGCGCAGATATCCCTGAACTGCGCGTTCCCCTGGGTCGCACGGTCGATATCCCCCTTGAAGTTGAGGCGGAGTTTACAAAACAGAATCCAGGGCAATCTCAGGGATTCGTCACCAGCGGTAGCGGGATTGGTTCCGGAGCGGGAATAGGTCGGCCATTCTATGGACAAGTGCGGCTGATCTCTCGAACCGCTTCCAATCGCCAATATTTCACTACTCGTACTGAGGCCGGCGAACTTATTAAGGCAGTCGAACCGGGAACATATGACGTCGAAGTGGACACCAACGGCTTATCGTATGTCGCTTCTGCGACCTATGCCGGTGTTGATCTGCTGCGCGAGCCTCTGGTGATCGCCGAAGGCGCGGCACAGCAGCCGATCCATGTTGTGCTGCGAGATGATGGCGCGTCGGTCACCGGCGCTGTGCAGGCGCCCGATGGCAGCAAGTCCGGACTGGTGTTGATGATTCCCGAAGGCGACGCTTCCAGTACTCCGCGTCAGGTATATGTGGACCAATCCGGCAATTTCCACGCGCAAGGCATTGCACCTGGCTCGTACGACATTCTGGCATTCGATCGAGTGGATGGCCTTGAGTATCGCAATCGCGAAGCCCTCAACGGTTATCTTTCACACGCTGCGCACGTAACGCTTGGAGCCGACGAGCAAGCTAAAGTTACGGTTGATCTAATTCAGACTAAATAATGAAAACAAGGCTCATAACGGCTCTAATTTGTATCGGCTTCCTGCCCTTGCAGGCGCGGCCAGCCGCTCAGGCGAGAGGGGATTTTGAAATCAGCGGCAGGCTGGTTAATTCCGTTACGGGAGAGGCGATTCGCGGCGCCACCATGCAACTGGCTCCCGTGACGGAACGCTCGCAGACTCAGCACGTCGACACCGCCTCCGACGGCAGCTTTGCGTTTCGCAGTCTGCCTGCGGCCAAGTACAGCCTGAGTGCGTTGGCGCAAGGATATCCACCACAGTTTTTTGAACAGCACGGGCAGTTCAACACCGGTGTCGTTACCGGGCCGGACAAAACCTCTACTGGTTTGATCTTTCGCCTGAACCCGGAAGGCGCCATCTCGGGAAAAGTGCTCGACGAACATAACGAACCGGTCCGCACCGCGCAGATACTGCTATTTGAGAAAAGCAACGACACCGGACGTCGCTTGATCGAGCGACGTTCACAAGCGCAGACCAACGATCTCGGCGAATATCACCTTACGCACCTGCGTGAAGGAACTTACTATCTCGCACTCGCAGCGCAGCCCTGGTATCGCCGCTATCTTGCGCCCATGATGCGCTCGGTCGGTACGGGCCAGCCAAAAGCGGAAATGGACCCTGCGCTCGACGTCGCCTATCCCGTCACCTATTATCCGGGCACAACCGATGCGGACGGCGCAGGCGCTCTCATCGTCCATCCCGGAGACCGCCTGACGGCAGACTTCGACCTCACACCCGTGCAGTCACTGCATTTGACGATCCCGACTGGGACATCCGAAGGCGGCCCTCCCATGCAGCCGAACTTCCGCGAGCGGGTCTTTGGCGAGCCTTGGGGTTTTGTACAACCGAACATCGTCTGGGGACAGGGAGAGATACAGGTTTCCGGCATCGCACCGGGCGATTACGAAGTCAACTTTTCGCAGCGCGGCAATCGACGCCCGGACGGAATGGATTTTTCCGGGCCCGGTGAGAGATCGGTAAAGACGCAGCAACTCAATCTGCAAAGCGACGGTGAGCTTGATCCCTCCTCCGGAGTTGATCTGGAGAGCATTCATGGCACCATTAAGTTTGAGGGAGCCAGCCCGCCCAACAATTCTTTTATTCAGCTTCGCGATCTCAATACCGGAAGGCTCTTCGGTGCGCGAGCCGATGCAAAAGGCGAGTTCCAGCTGCAGCCTCGCCATGCCGGAAGGTATGTGATGGCATTGGCAAATGCGCCTGGGTATGCGATTCAGTCGATTTCGGCAACCGGAGCACGCGTCAGCGGCCGCACCATCGAATTCACCGGAACGCAAGCAGCGGAGCTCACGGTAAAGGCTTCGCAGGGCGTGGGCACCATAAACGGAACGGTCATG
>JAFAUE010000259.1 GCA_019243475.1 Acidobacteriota bacterium
AAGCGTTTTCTTTGTAGAGAATTCCGATTGCGCCGGCCGTAAGGAGGTAGCGAAATATACCCTCCGGCGAAGCGCTGTCGATGAAGCGTAGGTAGTAGCGGGCGACCGCAGGAATAATGCCTGCAGCGCCGTTCGTCGGAGCTGTGACCACGCGACCGCCTGCCGCGTTTTCTTCGTTTACCGCCATAGCAAATGCATTTACCCAATCCATGGGCGCAAGAGGATCGATGGTCGGCTTGCTGCTGAGTTTCTGGAAAAGGCGTGGAGCGCGTCGGCGAACTTTAAGTCCACCTGGCAGAATACCCTCGGTTCGCAGACCGCGGTCGAGAGACGCTTCCATCGCAAGATGAATCTGCGTCAGCCGCTGCCGAATCTCGGCTTCGCTTCTCCAGGCCTTCTCATTGGCCAGGGCGATTTCCCAAATCGACATTCCTCGTTCGCGTCCGATCCGGAGCATTTCATCTGCGCTTGAGAATGGATATGGAACTTCAGCGCGAGCGCCTGCGGTGGCATTCGCATCCTGCCTTCCTTCGCGGGTGATGAAGCCGCCGCCTACCGAGTAGTAGATCTGCGTATCGACAACGGAGCCGTCCTCGGCGAAGGCTGTAAAGCGCATTGCGTTGGAATGCCCGGGGAGCGTTTCGCGGGTCAGGAAAAGCAGGTCACGAGCCTCATCGAATCGGATCGTCTGGCTGCGAAATAACTTCACGACTCCGTCGCGTCGCACGGCCTCGATCAAGGGCTCGATCTGTTCCGGATCTACCTCGTCCGGAGCTTCACCCAGAAGTCCCAGAATGACGGCGCGATCGGTTGCGTGTCCGCGGCCGGTAAGCGCCAACGATCCATAAAGCTCGGTAAGCACACGGGCGACGTGGTTTAGATTGCCTTCCGTCGCCATGCGCTCGACGAAGTCGCGCGCAGCCCGCATCGGCCCGACTGTGTGTGAACTCGATGGACCGATACCAATCTTGAAGATTTCAAAAACGCTGGTTTTCACGCCTGTATCCATTGTAAAAGGGCCAGGTCTTTCGGGCTTAGGCAGCCGCCACACCTACGACTTTGGGAATAGAGAACTGCCCCGCAGAATCGGCGAGGGTCAATTACGCCCTGTAAACCTCTGACAACAAGCGACTTGCCGGCCGTCCTTTCCTGGCCTGGAACATGTACCACGGTGATGCTGTTCCCAAACCGGAAACGTGGTCTGCTTAGAGGACATGGATCCCCAAGCCTTGATCTACACCGCGGACGTGGCTTTGAGCGGTACATTGTCCAGCACGCTGCGTAGGCAGAGGTTGGAGCCGGTCTGTGCCGGACGGCTCGGAGCCGCATTGCACCTGCTGCGCAGCCGAAAGTTTCCCGCCGTGATCGTCGATTGCAGCGACAGGTCGGCCGCCACCGATATATTTCAGCTCTGCCGATCCACCGGATCAAACCGTTCATCTGTGGTTTTTGCGTTGACGGAAGGCAATGAGTCCGCCAGTTCGTGGGGTGTGAACTTTGCCGTGAAGCGTCCGGCAGGCAGCGATCTCCGGGCCTTTACAACCGTGCTGCGTGCCGCGGACGGCATGATCCGCCAGGACTTCCGCCGCTATCGCCGCATTCCCGTACTTTCAACCGCAGTGCTGGACAACGACGAGCATCGTCTTCAGCTTTCCACGCTCAACATCAGCGAGGGAGGCATGTGCGTGCACGGCGAAGTGCCAGGATGGAACAAAGAGCACATTATTGAGTTTCATCATCCGGTGAGCAATCTACGCTTCAAAGCAAACACCTACACCGTCTGGAGCCGAAACGGGAAATCCGGCCTGCAATTCCGATTTATGTCCAACGCGGCCCGTGAAGCCCTTTCCAGCTGGATCGAAGCGCAGTAGCTGGCCGGAGCAAGTACCTGCTGCCGCTAACTCAGCGCTACTGCATACGGGGGTTATCGCCCACATTGATTGCTCTTGCCCTGAAAGATCCTTGCTCCTGAATTGACACGGAATTCGTGTAACACTAGACTCGTGTAATGCGGCGACTTAGGAATATAACGATCACCCTTGAGGATGATCTCGCTCAGTGGGCGAGAATTGAAGCGGCCAAGCAGGACACCAGCGTGTCGCAATTACTCGCAGGCATCCTCGCCGAACGCATGTCTCACCAGAGTGATTACGAGCGCGCGATGAAACGTGCGCTCGCTCGCAAGCCGTTTTTGAAGTTGCACGGCGCGCGCTTAACTCGCGAGGAGCTCCATGAGCGGCGAAATCTTCGTTGACACAAACGTCTTTCTTTATGCGCTGGACCAATCCGAGCTTCGCAAGCAGGCGGCCGCAAGGCGCTGGAGGGAGGAACTGTGGCGAAGCCGTCGAGGCAGAATCAGTTTCCAGGTGCTGGAAGAGTTTTATGCGCAGGTAATGAGAAAATGGCCAAAGACTCGAGAGGCAGCTCGCGCTGAGATTCGTGATTTGCTCGCATGGCGGCCTCTCGAAATCGGCTCCGAAGTCCTGGAAAGGGCCTGGCTCTTGCAGGACCGCTATCAGCTCGCGTTTTGGGATGCTCTGATCGTGGCTTGTGCGCAGATCACCGGGTGTTCCTATTTGCTGACGGAGGATTTACAGCATGGGCAACGCTTCGAAGGAGTGCAGGTCTTAAGCCCATTCGCGTGTACGCCTGAATCGGTGCTGCCGTAAGTTGCTAAATCGACCCCAAACGCCCGCTGATATACTTCCGCGTTTCATCCCAACCACCACACGTTCGAGGAATGATGCGCAAAATCAGCTTGTACGTCCTTTTCTTATTTCTTGCCACTTCGCTTTTTTCTCAAGTTGACCCCAGCCTCTATTCAGGAATGCGGTGGCGACTCGTTGGGCCGTTCCGCGGCGGACGCTCTATCGCCGTTGCCGGCGTGCCCAGCCAGCCGAACGTCTTCTATTTCGGATCGGTGGGCGGCGGAGTTTGGAAGACGCAGAACGCCGGCCAGACCTGGAAGCCGATCTTCGATTCTCAGTCCATTGCGTCGATAGGCGCAATTGCAGTATCGGCCTCGAACCCGGAGGTGATCTATGTCGGCACGGGTGAGGCAGACATGCGTTCGCAGATCTCCTATGGCGACGGCATGTACAAATCCAGCGACGGCGGGAGGACATGGCGCAACATTGGCCTGCGCGACACGCGCCAGATTGGCCGCATCCTCGTCGATCCCCGCAATCCTGACGTCGTGCTGGTCGCCGCTCTCGGCCACGCATACGGTGAAAACGAGGAACGCGGCGTCTTCCGCAGCGCCGATGGCGGAAGCACCTGGCAAAAAGTTCTGTTCAAAGACGCGAGCACCGGCGCAATCGACTTGGCCTGGAATGCAGGCAATCCGCAAGTCGTGTATGCATCGCTTTGGCAAGTGCGACGGCCGCCGTGGAACGTTTATCCGCCTGCCAGCGGTCCCGGCAGCGGGCTGTATAAATCGGAAGATGAAGGCAAGACGTGGAAGCAGATCACGGGCAATGGATTTCCGTCGGAGGGGCTGGGACGCATTGGAATCGCCGTCGCCCCGAGCGACGCAAATCGCGTGTACGCGATTGTCGATGCTAAAGATGGGGGCCTCTATCGCTCTGACGATGCCGGCGCAAGCTGGCAACGAGCCGATTTTGAGAGCCGAATCTGGGGACGCGGATGGTATTTCGGCCAGGTCGAGGTCGATCCCAAAGACGAGAACACACTCTATGTGATGAACACATCGACTTACCGTTCACGCGATGGCGGGCATAGCTTCGACGCGGTGAAAGGCGCTCCCGGCGGAGATGACTATCACCAGCTCTGGATCAATCCCAACGATCCGCACCGCATGGGCCTGGCCAGCGACCAGGGTACGGTGATCAGCGTCGACGGCGCGCAGAACTGGAGCTCCTGGTACAACCAGCCGACCGCGCAGATCTATCACGTCGTCACCGACAACGATTTCCCATATCGGATCTATGGTGCGCAGCAGGATTCAGGCGCGATCGTCGTGCCCTCGCGCAGCAAATGGGCGCAGATGTCCTTCCGCGACTACTATCCCTCGTGCGCCGGCGGCGAGTCCGGCAGCATTGCTCCCGATCCCCGGGACTCGAACATTCTGTTTGGCGGCGCGGTGGAACGATGCGACCAGCGCTTGAACGTCGGAAAGAACGTGTCTCCGACTACTGGACTGACCGGCATCTTCCGCAACACCTGGACTCTGCCGCTGGTCTTTTCACAGGCCGACGGCGCTCTGTATTTCAGCCACCAGATGCTGTTCAAGAGCACCGACCGCGGCGAGAGCTGGAAGCAAATTTCTCAGGATTTGACGCGCGAGAATCCCGGCGTCCCTGCCAATCTCGATCAGAACACTGCGCAAGACTTCGCCGTGCGCGATATCCGTCGAGGGGTGATCTACACCATTGCGCCCTCGCCGCGCGAGCGCAACCTCGTCTGGATCGGAACCGATGACGGCCTTATCAAGCTCACCATTGACGGCGGCCAGAGCTGGAAGGACGTCACTCCGCCGCAGCTCACGCCGTGGAGCAAAGTCGCTCTAATCGAAGCCTCCCATTTTGATACTCAAACGGCTTACGCTGCCGTCGACCGGCATCGCCTCGAAGACAATCATCCTTACATCTACCGAACCAGCAATGGCGGCCGCACATGGCAGCAGATTTCCAGCGGACTGCCGGAAAACGTCTATGTAAACTGCATTCGCGAGGACACCCAGCGCAAAGGCCTGCTCTTTGCAGGAACTGAGCTGGGCGCTTATGTTTCCTTCGACGACGGCAATCATTGGCAGTCGCTGCAGTTCAATTTGCCGCATACATCGGTACGCGACTTTGCCGTGCATGACAACGACCTCGTCGTTGCTACGCACGGACGTTCGTTCTGGGTGTTGGACGACATCACGCCCTTGCGCGAGGCCGGTGCTGAAATCGCGAGTGCGTCGGCGCATCTGTTCCGTCCGCAAGACGCACTCCGCATACAGACCAGCCTGTTCGATGGAACGCCGCTGCCGATGGGTTCGCCCATCGGCGAGAACCCGCCGAGCGGCGCCATAGTCGATTACTTCCTGAAGAACGATTCGCCTGATCCTGTCATGCTGGAAATTTATGACAGCGGCAATCAGTTGGTCCGCCGCTACTCAAGCGCGGACAAGCCGCAGACGGCCGATCCTAAGACGCTGGATATTCCTGCCGCCTGGATCGTTCCCCCGCAGACTCTGGCGAGCTCGGCTGGAATGCATCGCTTTGTGTGGGACCTTCACTGGACTCCTCCAGCCGGCAGCGGAGGACGCGGCCGCTTCGGCGCCAGCGGCCCTTGGGCCTTGCCGGGGCGGTACGCGGTAAAGCTCACGAGTGCCGGACAGAGTTATTCGCAGCCGCTCACGGTCGTGCTCGATCCACGCGTGAAGACTTCGCAGGCTGACCTCGAGGCCCAGTTTGCCGCTGCGGAGCAAGTGGAGCAGATGCAAGCTCAGATCGCGCCGGCTCGCCAGGAAGGCAATCGCGTGCGCGGGCAACTGCAAAAGCTGCAGGCAAGTGCGGGTTCCAACCTGAAGGTCAAGGACGCGCTTGATGCCTTTGACCGCAAGCTCACGAGTACGCTTGGAGCACCGTCCCGCGAGTTCGGCGGCGGGCCCGGCGTGGCCAGCGAGGACTTCACCAGCCTGGATTATGTAAATCGCAGCCTATCTACGCTGGCCTTCAGTGTGGATGGAGCACCGGCTGCGCCAACTCAGAGCGACGTGGCCGGCATTCGCAATGCCCGGCAGATCCTCGATAGCGCGTTGGCAGCGTGGCAGCAATTGAAGAGCTCAGACTTGCCGCAGCTCAATCGCGTGCTGGAGCAGAACGGGCTGGCACAGGTGCAGTAGCGCAAAGCCTGTGTGACTTTGTCGAAGTTCCTGCAGCGCAGGTAGGAGACCGGGCGCCCTCGCCCGGGTGTTTCGAAGTGGAAACGAATCCCGCCCACACGAGTGGGCCTTCCAATGCGCTAAAGTCGGGGACTCCACGAAAGTTTCACGCGCACGTCGTCATCTGCCCGTCTGGAAACGGGCGGTTTTGTGATATTTTCTTGCCATACCCGCCAGGCATCTTCCATGAAACTGTCGTTCCAGCGAGCGCCCGTAAAGAGCGGACTGCGTATTCCGCAGCCCTCGGTGCTGCCTGCCAAGCCGGACCTGAGCGTTTCCGCGCGCTACAAAGGGTCGCGCATCGGCGGGGACTACTACGACTTCTTTCCCATCACCGACACTCGCATGATCTTCATGCTCACGGACGTGGCGGGAAAGCGCGAAGAAGCATTGCACATTGCCGCCGCGGTGCAGGACAAAATGCGCGAGCGAGCCCCGGAACTGCTCGCTGATCCGGATGCCAATGTCGCCGAAGGCGTAACCAAACTCGTTCTTGAACTCAATCGCACCATTATGGCGACCGCCGAGGGCGTACGTTCTGCGCCTACATTCCTTGGCTGCCTCGACGAGCAATTTGGACTGATCCACTATGTGAGCGCGGGCCACACGCCGGCGTTTGTCAAGAGCGACGGAGAAGTAACCCAGCTGGATCCCAACGGCCTCCCACTGGGCCTTTTCTCTCATGCCACGCATGATGCCCAGGTTTCGGTCGCACAGCCTGGATCCGCCATCGTTCTGGTTTCGAAAGGATTAGTCGAGACATCGGCAGGCAGGCAGGAGTTCGGAATACAACGCGTGCGAGCCAGCTTGGAAGAACAGTCTTTTGCCTCGGCCCACGATCTCTGCCACGATCTGCTGGAACGCGCCGTCAAGTTCGGCGAGCAGCCGTCCGCCTTCGGGCCACACCTCTCACTGCCGGGCTTCCGCGGCAGCGAACCCAACGATCAAACCGTAGTTTGCCTTATGCGCACGGTGCAGAGCGAAACTGCATACTCGGCGACCGCCTAAACCGGTTTTATCTTTTCGCAGTATTCGACCAGAGCCAGCCGGTCTTTCATTCCCAAATTGAGAAATTCGACTCCGTAGCGTTTACCTTCGACGTGCCGTACGACGCCCTTAACGCTCACAGGATCGGTTTCCGGACTGAGGCGGTACTCGACCTCGATCTCCATCTCGCCGGGAATGTCCTCGTCGGTGAGAAACGAAAGTCCGCCGGCGCCGATTTCGTAGCCGCGGCAGTCGACAGAGCGGTTCGCCCAGTGCAGCCGCACTTCAAAATCGAAAATCCATCGCGGATAAGCGCGCCGGTTTCGCTTTCGCCGTTCCAGCGCGGAGGTAGTCAGGGTCTTACGGCGATCCATCATCAGCAGCCCGTAATTAGGAGAGCCAATCATAACGCCGGCAGGATTTGCCGCGGGCGTAGTAGGACAAACGCAGCCTCGGGCGCTGGCATTAAAGCATAAATCCGGTTGAGAGGGAATCTCTAATTGCCGCGAGTTTGACGGATGATCTGCTCCATCTGGTCAAGGTACTTTTCCAAAGCCCGCTGTCCGGCTGTGGTAATCCGGTACTCGGTGCGCGGCACGCGTCCGGCAAAGCTCTTGGTGCAGACGATGTAGTCGGCATCTTCCAACTTGCGGGCATGAACGCTCAAATTGCCGTCGGTAGCTTCGAGCAGGCGCTTGAGCTCCGAAAAAGTGAGGGCCTCGCGCGCAGCAAGCGCGCTGATGATGCCCAGCCGCATGCGCTCGTGAATTACCGGATCGAGCTGCGCCGCGCTGGTGTCTTTGCGCACCGCTGCTTTTCCCGTGTTGGGACGGGGCGGCACGTGCGCCTTCGATTTGAACTTCGCTTCCCGCAAAACTGCTTATCCTCCGTGCCTGCGGGCAATGAGCAACCCGAAGGCGATATGCAGGCCGCCGAAACCGGCAGCCATGATTCCATTGGCCCACGCGCCCGGCAGAGCCAGCGCGACTGTTCCGAATATTGCGAAACAAATTCCCATAACAGGAATCACCTTCACGGAAAAAGCTCCGCCGGTGATGATCGCCACGCCGTAAAGCATCAGCCACATGCCGGGCAGAACCGCAAACAGGCGCTGCTCCATCATGATGATGGTGAGCACGGCTCCGGCGGCCAGAGGGGGAACCAGGCTGAGAGCGCACTTGCGCGCGGGGATCGACGCCGCCAGCTTCGCCAGGCTGCCGGTTTTCTTGACCATGGCGATGAGCGAAATCAAGCCGGCGAGCATCGCTTCTCCCAACCACAGGAGGACCCATGCGATCTGCGATTGCACCGTGCGAGCAAAAAATGCAGTTGCAAGCGCGGTGACGCCGAGCAGCACCATGCCCCATCCCGGAACGGCGGTGAACGAGGTGGCGCTTTCCATGGTATGGCGAATGAACTCGATTTGGTCGAGTACCTCGCTCGAAGGCGGAAGCGCTGCCTCGGATTCGCTCAATGCCGGCGTTAAAGCCCTGCGCCTGCGTGGATTGCGGCACTGCTGCATAACAGCAGAATGCTTGAGCATAAATAAAGTGTCAAGTACTTTGCTGCTAAAAGACGCAAGTAACTTCCGCCGGTACTCTGGGCAGCGAAGCCCCGGAAGAGGACAATTGTTGGCGCATCTTTGAGTTCAGGAACTCTAGTATCGTGAAGCCAATTACTCCGGGTTTAGCCGGGACGCGATGACCAAGAAGAAAGCGAAAAAAGAGCAGGCGCGGGCCCGGAAAGTGAGATCGCGCGGACTTTGGATCGCCCCGGACCTGGAGCGCAAAATCAAGGGAGAGGGCGGACGTCGAGGGCTGAGCGAACCGCCTTACAGCTACTACCTGCAACTCGCCGATCTGGCGCTGAGTACCTCAACACCAACACCGCACCCGGCAGCGCCGGCGAAACCGCCTCGTTCCACCGAGCCACTACTCGAACCCTGGTCTGACATCGTGGCGACCAGTCCGTCGGATGTTTTCCTGGAACCAGCTTCTCCGCTGCCGACGAGCCAGCCAACCGAGGCGCCGGATAAGAACATTCCTAATCCGCCAAAGCGACCGAAGCTGAATTTGCCGCGGCCGCCAAAGGCCCCATCCGGACCGAGGCCAGCTAAGCCGCTGCCAACCGCACCATTGCATCGACCCGCGCCTAAAAAACTCGCCTTCCCAAAACCTCCCAAGCGCGGGCGGTAAGACTTCCGGTCTACTCTTCCACTTCCACCATTTCCCCGCGAGCGGCTTTGGCTGCGGAAATAATCTTTTCCTGCAGTGCCCCGGGAACGATGTCGTAGTGGGCCATCTCCATGGAGAAGCTTCCGCGCCCTTGCGTCATCGAAGTGAGATCGACGCCATAGGTCAACATCTCTGCCATTGGGACTTCGGCCTTCACGACGGTGTTGCCGCCTTTGTTGTCCATGCCCTGAATGCGTCCGCGCCGCGAGTTCAAATCGCCCATGATGCTGCCTGCGAACTCGTCGGGAATCGTGATCTCCACTTGCATGATCGGCTCGAGCAGCGTCGCCTTGGCCTGGTCCATCCCCTGCCGAAACGCGAGGCGGCCGGCCATCTTGAACGAGAGTTCGTTCGAATCCACTTCGTGATATGAGCCGTCGTAGAGAATCACGCGAAAATCGACTACCGGATATCCGGCGAGATGGCCGCGCGCCGCCGCTTCGACGATTCCCTTCTCCACCGCGGGAATAAAGTTCTTTGGAATTGAGCCGCCGAAGATGTCATTCACGAATTCAAAGCCGCCGCCCCGCGCCAGCGGTTCCATCTTGATCTTGCAGTCGCCGAACTGTCCGTGCCCGCCGCTCTGCTTCTTGTGGCGGCCGTGTGCATCCGCCTTGCCGCGAATAGTTTCCCGATATGGGACCTTCGGGGCCTTGAGCACAACTTCCGTGTGATAGCGCTTCTTCAGCTTCGAAACGATGACCTCGATGTGCTGCTGCCCGGTTCCGGCGATGAGAAATTCTTTGGTTTGCGCGTCACGGAAGAAGCGGACCATCTGGTCTTCTTCCATCAGCCGATGCAGACCATTGGCGAGCTTGTCTTCGTCGGCGCGCGTCTTCGGCTCGATGGCGAAGGTGATGGCAGGTTCGGCAAACGTCAGCTGCGGGAACTGAATCGGGTGCGACTTCTCGCCAAGGCTATCGCCGGTCAGCGTCCCCTTCAGCTTTGCCACCGCACCGATATCGCCGGCATGCAGCTCGGTTACGCCGACCGCGTTCTTCCCTTGCATGATCGAGAGGTGCGAGAGCTTTTCGCTCAGATTGTGGGTGAAGTTGTGCACGGTCGCGTCGTTCTTTACGACGCCGGAAAAAACTTTGAAGAAGGAGATATGTCCGGCAAACGGATCGGAAGTGGTCTTGAAAACGTAGAGAGCCAGCGGGCCGGAGTCAGCGACTTTTAGAGTCTCGGCTCCTGAAGACGCTCCATTGCTGCCGGCGCCGTTCGTCGAAGCCGACGCTGCGGCCGCGGCCACGAGCTTCACCGGCGGACGCTCCGCTGCGGTCGGCGCGTAAGTGCTGAGGAAATCCAGAATGTGATCGGTGCCGATGTTTCCCAGGCCCGACGCAAACAGTACCGGGAAGATTCGGTCTTCGCGGATGGCTTCATGCAGCGCGCCAATGAGGTGATCCTCGGGAATGGTTCCCTTCTCGAAGAACTCCTCCATCAGCTCGTCCTTTCCCTCCGCAACCAGCTCTACCAGTGCCTCGTGCGCGGCCTTGGCTTCTTCCGCCAGCTCGGCCGGAATCGGACCTTCTTTCCCTTTGCCGTTGCCGCCCATGGAGTAGGTGTAGGCCTTCATCGTGACCAGATCGACCACACCACTGAGATTGCGCTCGTTCCCGATCGGAAGAAATACCGGAACCACCTGCCGTCCAAAAGCATTGCGCAGAGATTCGAGGGCGCGTTCCTTGTCGGAGCGGTCACGGTCCATGCGGTTCACCACGATGATCCGCGGCATCTCCATCTCGGCGGCGTATTCCCACACGCGTGCGGTCATCGCCTCAACACCGCTCACGCCGTCAACCACCACCAGCGCCGCTTCCGCCGGAACCATGGCGATCCTTGACTCGTGAAGAAACATGTTGAATCCCGGCGTATCGATCAAATTGATCTTGCACTTCTCCCACTCGCAGAACGCGGGCGTGTTGGTGATCGACATCTGGCGCGCAATCTCTTCCTCATCCCACGCCGTGGTGGCAGAGCCATCATCGATGCGCCCTAGGCGTTGTGTAGCGCCGGCGGTATAGAGCAGCGCGGAAATCAGGGACGTCTTCCCGCAATGGGAATGTCCCACAACTGCAACGTTGCGCAGGTTTGCGCTTTCATAGGTCTTCACAGGAGAGCTCCTTTTCGGGCTATCGGTTGCCGGCTTCCGGCTTCCGGCTGCTGCATGGATCTGAAATCGAAGTGAAACCGTGAAAAGTCGGGCGACATTGCCCGGTGATGGCGGCTTGATGCTTGCGTGTGATCGGAAACCTGACTTGCGATCTGAATGGAGACTTGCGAGAAGAGAACCTGAGGAACTTGGGCCGGAAAGAATCGCGTCCGGATTGCCGGACGCGCACGATGTCTGCCCGCGCAATTCCTCCTCGCGCGAAAAGCATCTTCACACGTCGCCCCGGAGCGAGCGGCCACCGGCCGAAGTGGCCGGCTTTTGACCGGAATCGTTCTGGCGAGGTGAACCATCGGACACCAAGCTGCTGAGGGTGCAGCAGAAGGGCTCAGGCCCAGAAGCAGAAACCGAAATCGTACCACCAAGGCGGAAATCGCGAAACTGTCGCGGGCAGGCGCTAATCGCCTAGCTTGGATTTTTCTTCCGCAGGTCGGAAAACAGCCAGATCAGAATGCCGATGACCACACCTGCGAGGGCGAATACCAACCACCATGGAAAAATGAACACCATTTCACCTGCCATTTGGCACATGCGGCAACCAGGCGTCGGGCCATCCTATGCGCGTGAGTAGGCAACGAAAGGTGGTTATGGCGTGAACGGCTGCAATTCCTTTTCGATGTCCGCAGTCTGCACCGGCTCGCCCTTATTCAGCCGCTCGATAATCGAGCCCAGCACCAGCTTGGCCTGGTCCTTGCCGCGATTGCGGATAAATCCATCGAACACATGCTCGCCATTGGCCGCGCGGTTGATCTCCACCTCGCGCGTGTGGTCGTCCAGTTCAGTGAAGTAAATCACCTGATAATCGCCGTTGCGCGAGACATCTTTATAGATCTCGAACATGATCTTGTCGGGCGGCGGGGTAAAAGCCATGGTTACGACTCCAAGCAGGGATTATAGCGGCGAGACAGCTTTCAGCCGAACCAGGGCGCGGAACAAAGCACCTTATAATCACCGGAAACGGAGCCGCATTTGACGCTGCTGACCAAGATCGCTTTCACTTCGTTGCTCGTCGCGATGCCAGTCGTGACCTGCCTCGGCAACAGCGTAAACGTTGAGCCCGTTTTT
>JAFAUE010000283.1 GCA_019243475.1 Acidobacteriota bacterium
CGTAAATTTCATGAGCGGGGATGAAGATGAGCGCGTCTCAGAGGCGTATCAGGATTCGTGGAAACGTCTATTGGGCGTGAAGAAAAAGTACGATCCCGAGAACTTCTTCCGGCTAAATCAAAACATCGCTGAATCGCAATGATGGCAGTTTCAGATTACTGAGAATCAACAGGCTCTCATTCAGGTTATTTTGGCGCAGTCGATCCAACGCATTCGAAAGGAATGATCTATGGAAGCTTCTCTGCTTGCACAACTCCTGAACGCAATCGGCAGCGGAGGAATAAGGATTGTAGATCTTACGCAGCCTCTGGAGACTGGTACTCCTATCATTCAACTTCCACCCGACTTCGGCGCTTCCAAACCATTTCGCTTGGAAGAAATCTCGCGGTACGACAGTCGCGGTCCTGCGTGGTATTGGAATAATTTTTCCTGCGGCGAACATACCGGCACGCACTTTGATGCGCCGATCCACTGGGTGACGGGAAAAGACTATTCCCAAAACGCAACCGATACCATTGCGGCAGAGCGATTCATCGCTCCTGCTTGCGTGATCGATGTTTCGCGCCAAGTCGCGAAGGATCCTGATTTTCTATTGACGGTTCAGCAGGTGGAGTCTTGGGAAAAGCAACACGGCCGCATCGAAGCGGGTTCCTGGGTGTTGATGCACACCGGGTGGTCCAAACGGAAATCGGCGTCAGACTTTCTGAACATTGGGGAAGACGGAGCCCACGTTCCCGGACCTCATCCCGATTTGGTACCGTTTCTCGCTAAAGAACGCGACGTTGTGGGATGGGGTTCCGAAGGCGTCGGCACGGACGCAGGTCAAGCATTTCGCTTTAACCCGCCATTCCCGTGCCATAGTGGAATGCATGGCAGCAACAAGTTTGGTTTGGCCAGTCTGACGAATCTCGACAAGCTTCCGCCAAAGGGCGCAGTTCTCATCGCCGCCCCGTTGAAAATCGTCGGTGGGTCGGGCAGCCCCTGCCGCGTGCTTGCTCTGGTGCAAGGCCGCGCCTGAAGGCTAGCCGATAAGCTTGACATCTAAAGCAGTTCAGAATAGAAGTAGGCGAAAGAGCAATCAGGCACAGTCATAGTGGCTGAGATTGTTGTGAGGTAGCGGTAATGGCAGAGCGGTTTTTTAAAAAAGAAGTTCAAAAACTCTATTTAGGTGAAGGCGAGGAATTTCGAGGCGAAGGCATTCTGGCCGTCACCAAGGCTCTGCTGCAATCCGGCGTATCGTACGTCGCCGGCTATCAGGGCGCGCCGATCTCGCACCTGATGGACGTGCTCACCGACGCAAACGACATTCTTGAAGAACTTGGTGTGCACTTCGAGCACAGCGCTTCCGAGGCAACTGCGGCAGCAACGCTTGCAGCATCGGTGAATTATCCCCTGCGAGGTGCGGTGACTTTTAAGTCGACGGTCGGCACAAACGTGGCATCGGACGCCTTGGCCAACCTGGCTTCCGGTGGCGTGACAGGTGGTGCACTGATCATCGTGGGCGAAGACTACGGCGAGGGTTCAAGCATCATGCAGGAGCGCTCCCATGCCTTTGCCATGAAGTCACAGATGTGGCTGCTTGATCCGCGTCCGAATCTTTCGTCCATCGTAGCTGCGGTCGAACAGGGATTCGCTCTCTCCGAAGCCTCGAATACGCCTGTGATGCTGGAACTGCGTATCCGTGCTTGCCACGTGCATGGCCGCTTTGTTGCAAAGAATAACGTGAGACCGAAATTCACCCTTAAGGACGCGATGGAGCAGCCTCGTCGCGATCCCAGCCGCATCGTGCTTCCTCCGGGCAGCTTCCTGCATGAACAAGAAAAGGTGAAAAAGCGCTGGCCGGCCGCGGTGCGCTTCATTCAGGAGAATCGCTTGAATGAGCTGTTCGCAGAAAACAGCCGCGATTTCGGGATTATTCTGCAGGGCGGAATGTACAACAACACCGTGCGTGCCCTGGAGCTATTCGGATTGTCTGATGCCTTCGGGAACACGAAGATACCTCTTTATGTGCTCAACGTTACATATCCACTAGTGGACGAAGAGGTGAATCGGTTCTGCGCTGGGAAGCGCGGCGTTCTTGTGATTGAGGAAGGCCAACCGGAGTTCATTGAGCAGAACCTGAATTCGATCTTGCGTAAATCCGGCGTCCCCACCAAAGTGCACGGTAAAGACATGTTGCCCAGCGCCGGTGAATACACCGCTGCGGTGGTGATCAAGGGTGTTTCCGATTTCATTCGCAGTTATGCGCCGGAGCTCATCAATGAAGAGAACATGCCCGTCTCCGCCCGCTCGAGATCGAAACCGCAATTAGTCAGTGCCATCGAGGCGCATGTACATCCGCGGCCTCCCTCTTTCTGCACTGGCTGTCCGGAGCGCCCGATCTTCACAGCCGTGAAGCTCGTCGAACGAGAGTTAGGTCCGCACCACATGAGCTGTGATATTGGCTGCCACCTGTTTTCGATTCTGCCGCCGTTCAATCTCGGCGCCACCACCATGGGCTATGGGCTTGGCTGGGCAGGCGCCGCCGCGTTCAAGAGCAAAGAAACCAACAAGCGCACGATTAGCGTAATGGGCGACGGTGGTTTTTGGCACAACGGGCTAACCAGCGGGGTAGGCAATGCCGTTTTCAATCAGAATGACAGCGTTCTGATTGTGGTCGACAACAGCTACACTGCCGCAACCGGTGGGCAGGACATTCTTTCCTCAGCCGCCAGCAATCCCATTCGCACGACAAAGCAGTCAATCGCAGACGCGGTTCGCGGGGTTGGAGTGAAATGGGTACGCACCATGACTCACACCTACGATGTGGCTGCCATGCGTGACGTTCTCAAAGACGCTTTGACCACGAAGGAAAAAGGTCCGAAGGTGATCGTTGCGCAGAGCGAATGTTCGCTGAACAAGCAGCGCCGCGTGAAGCCAATGATGCAAAAGTTGGCGGCAGCAGGAAAGCGAATCACGCGTGAGAAGTTTGGCGTTGATCCTGAAACCTGCACCGGCGATCACTCCTGTATCCGGCTTTCCGGCTGTCCTTCGCTCACGATTGAGCCAAGCAAGGATGCTTTGCGTAGCGATCCTATCGCCAAAGTGATCGACACTTGTGTGGGTTGTGGTCTATGTGGCGAAGTGGCGCATGCTGCCCGGCTGTGTCCGTCGTTTTATCGGGCCGATATCATCTCGAACCCGACGCAATGGGATCGTATGAAGACCCGAATTCGCAACGGCATCATCAATTGGCTGCAGCGCCGGACTGATCGGCGTCTGGAGGGAATTGCGGCCTAGCCGAGCATGAGCACGCAGTCGCACATGTCAACCACTTCTCCAGCCCGCGCGATCACGGTTGCCATTCTCGCTATGGGTGGTGAGGGTGGAGGAGTGCTTGCCGACTGGATCGTGGATGTCGCTGAGCACTGCAGCTTCATCGCCCAAACCACTTCTGTCCCCGGTGTCGCGCAGCGAACCGGCTCCACTATTTATTACATCGAAATGTTCCCGGAAGATGCGGCCAGGGCTGTCGGCAAGGAACCCGTTCTGGCACTGATGCCGGTACCGGGCGAGGTGGACATCGTGCTCGCTTCCGAACTCATGGAAGCCGGCCGCGCGGTACAGCGGGGACTGGTGACACAGCAGCGGACAACTCTCATTGCCTCCACCAATCGCGTTTACTCGATGACCGAGAAGACCGCGGTCTCTGACGGGGAGGTGGATGCCGCCAAGCTTTTCGAGTCCTGCCGGGCTGCGGCTAAACATTTTGTGGCTGCTGATTTCTCCCTTCTTGCGGAACAGAAGCGAAGCGCAATCAGCGCAGCGTTGTTTGGCGGTCTGGCTGGTACTGGCGCGTTGCCGTTCCCACGAGAGGAATTCCAGGAGGCGATTCGGCGCAGCGGCCTCGGCGTGGATGCCAGTTTGGCAGCGTTCGCGGCCGGTTTCGAATCTGCGCA
>JAFAUE010000507.1 GCA_019243475.1 Acidobacteriota bacterium
CAAAACGCGTACGAACGTGGCATGGGGCTTATTGCCCGTCACAATCGCATCGAAGCTCTCGCCGATGCGACGCTTTAAAGCGACTGCCGCGATCCGTTTGCTCATATCGCGCTCGACCCTGCGGGCAGCATCCTGCTTCTCGGTGCAGTTTTGCGCGATGCTGCTCAACTCGCTATCAGAGTATGGCGACGTAGCTCCGGCCACCAGGCTCTTCACGAGTCGCTGCGTCACGATGTCGGCAAAGCGTCGGTTCGGCGCGGTGGAGTGAGTGTAGTCCTGCACTGCCAAACCGAAGTGACCGATAGGCGTCTCTCCCGGACGTTCTACGACGTATTCGCCGGGCCCCATCAATTTCACTACCGTGAGAGAGACGTCCGCAAAATGGTCAGGATCGGCAGCTTTGCGTTGAATGAGGAAGTCGTTCAATGCCTTCGCATCCGGCTGTGCCGGTAAATGACCGCCATGCTCTGATGCCAGCTCCACGATCCGATCCCAGCGTTCGGGGGTCTTTACCACCCGGCGAATCGAGGCCATCTTCTTAGATTCAAGCATTCTGGCGACCGATGCGTTGGCCGCAATCATCAGCTCCTCAATCAGATTGCTAGCTCGATTTTTTTCTCGATCAGCGATCCCCACAACCTGATCTCCGGAAAATATCGGCCGTAGTTCGGTGCTCTCGATGTTCAAAGCGCCGTGAGCAAAACGCTGTTCGCGCAGCTTCTGCGCAACTTGATCTTGCAACCTCACCTGGGCCTGCAGATCTGTTGACGACGCAATCTTGTCTGCAGCGGTGGCTCCTTCGAGCCAGCCGCCAACGGCGGAGTATGCCAGTTGTGCCTTGTTGCGAACTACCGCCCGATAGACATCACTGCCTTCGATTTGGCCGGCCGCATTGACCTTGTATTCGGTTACCACCGAAAGTCTGTCCTCGCCCTCAAGAAGAGAAGTGATGCCGGTTGAAAGCGGTTCGGGCAACATTGGAAAGACACGCACTCCGGTATAGACAGTTGTGGTCTCCCGTCCTGCATAAACGTCGATCGGTGAGTTCTTCGGAACGAAGGCATCTACATCTGCGATTCCCACCAGAATGCGCACTGTCCCGTCCGGGAGCTGTTCGGCAACCTCGATCTGGTCCAGATCGCGAGAATCGTCGTTGTCGATGGAAGACCAAAGCAGGTTGCGCAGATCGCGAATGTTACCGCCCGGAGTGACTACCGGCGGATGTTGCTGAATTGTGGAGACTTGTTTCTGGACTTCCGTGGGAAAACGAGGATCAAAACCGCGCCCGCGCATTACCTGTTCGGCTACTGCGCGAAGATCTATGTCAGACGAAGAATGGCTCATTCAATTGGAAACTATCCTCACTCTTATACATGAGAGCTAGTTTGAGTCGCGTGCCAGAATATCCTCTACTGCAAGTCCGGCATTCAATACCCGAAGATCCTCCATCGCACGGCCGATTAGCATCAGCCCGACTGGAGCTGAGCCAGGCTCATGGCACGGGATGGTCAACGCGCAGCCGTCGAGAAAATTCACGACGCTGGGATTACGCAATAGCAGACGGTTTGTGCGGCGGTAAAGCTCCGGACTCTGCTCCAGGACCGCGATTTCCGGAGCCACGATGGGGACAGTCGGACAAAGCAGAAACATCCAATCTGAACGACTGGCATTGAAGTTCCGTATGAGTAGCTCTCGCGTGTTCAGCATGTCGAGATAATCAGCAGCGCTAATCTCTTTGCCGCGAAGAATCCGCTCCCGCACGAGCGGATCATATTGGCTGAACTCCGCACCGAGACGGCGATGGAAGGCGTACGCTTCTGGCGCAGAAATTCCGCCGCGCGAGTTGACCTCCGCAATCTGTTCAACTTCGGGCATGACCATGTCGTTCACGTGAGCACCCGCCATCGAGAGCTTCCGAACCGCGGATTCGAATGCTCGGGCGATTTCTGCTTGGAGATCATCAAGAAAATAGTTGCGTGGGATTGCCAAGCTAAGGGAACGGAGTTCTACCGGCTTCGGCTGATACCTCTCCCCGGCAAGCACCGCATCGACTGCCGCGCAACAGGACACGGTGCGCGCAATAGGTCCAACCGAATCGAGTGTCGGCGATAACGGAAACACTCCGTCGCGCGGAATACGCCGCTGGGTGGGTTTGAATCCCACCAGTCCGCACAGTGCAGCGGGGATGCGCACCGAACCGCCGGTATCGGTTCCAATGGCTGCCATGGCGATGCCATCGGCTACGCTCACGGGAGCGCCGGAGGATGATCCGCCGGGAATACGCCGGCGAGAGCGGTCGTATGGGTTGGCGGGCGTGCCGAAATGCGGATTCATGCCCACGCCGGTGAAGGCGAACTCGCTCATATTGGTCTTTCCGACGATTACGGCACCCGCTCCCTTCAGTCGAGCGACTACTTCGGCATCCGCGGGTGCTGGTGGTTGGGTCTGGAGGACACTCGAACCCGCCGTCGTCACCTCCCCTGCGACATCGAAGAGATCCTTGATGGAGATAGGCAGACCATCGATGGGCGAGCATTGCGCCCCTGATTTTCGACGAGCATCTGCTTCTTTGGCGGCGGACAGGGCCTGACTGGCATACACGCGAGTGAACGTCCTGCTGCCTTCCCCTGCAGGATCGGACAGCCGGCCCAGAGCAGATTGCGCGAGGGCAAGGCTTGAGGTTTCTTTCCGCTGCAATTGCTGGTTCGCAATGTGAATCGACTCAGTCATTCGCATGCCACAAAAGCTTGGACCTTAACGTATTGAGCTCACGCTCGTCCTCAAAATTCGCTTTCGATTTTTTCTCCTTCGGTGGATAATGCCGGGCACGATTTCCCCTCTTTGGGTCGAGCATGACGTCAATGCATCGAGTCTCGGTCTCCGCTTGCAGCAACCAGGTTGACCTCCCCAGAGTGCTTCTTTGTTTTGCGATAGCTGCAGCTCTCTGTTCCGTTTCTGCAGTTGCGCAATCAGGCGATGATGTTCATATTGTCCCGCATGAGCGGCCAATGCAGACTTCTGTGCCGGGAAGCATGCGCATCAACGTCGACATGGTACTCGTGCCGGTCACTGTTACTGACGTCAAGAATCATCCAGTCGTGGATCTTTCCAGACAAAATTTCCGGGTATTCGAAGGCGATCGCGAAGAGCAAATTCAATATTTCAACACCGAAGATGCGCCGCTCTCGGTGGGAATTCTCATCGACCTGAGCAGCAGCATGGCGAACAAGATCGATGCGGTGCGGCTGGCGGCCGACGAGTTCTTCCGCAATGCTAATCCGCAGGATGACTATTTCGTCATCACGTTTGCCGATAAACCTAAACTCCTGGCGAACACGACGCAATCGCCGGAAGCGATCCATGCAGCATTGGCATCGGCGGTTCCAAAAGGGAACACCGCGTTAGCGGATGCCATCTATATGGGCCTGGCCAAGCTGCGGAATGCGAAGTATGCGCGCAAGGCGCTGCTCGTGATTTCCGATGGCGGAGACAACAATAGCCGCCATAGCCTGCGGCAAATCAAGAAAATCGCCCGTGAATCTGACGCGCAAATCTACGCCATCGACGTATGCGACGCTCCCGCACTGCTGTTCACGGAAAAACTTGAAGAACGCTTTGGGCGGCAGTGGCTGAGTGAGATCACGCAATCGACCGGCGGCCGCACCATAGCCCTCGACAACCCGGCAGGCATTCCCGAGGCCGCCGCCCGTGCCAGCCTCGAACTCCGCAATCAATACATCCTCGGATATCGCCCAGTGATTATCAGCAGAGAACACAAGTGGCGAAAGATCAAGGTCAAAGTCTCGCGCTCGGCTGAGTTTTTGCCTCTGCAGGTTTATTACCGCAGTGGTTACGTGCCGCGGAACGATTGATCGCCCTCTCTGCCGAGGCCCCCGTCGGGCTCGAAACCGTTTGCGCGCAACGTAATAACTCTCGCCCCAATGATTTTGTTTTTCCTGTTTGCTGCGTAGAATCACTGCAAGCTTTATTTCAAACCACGCCCGCGATGTTGGAATCAATTCCCGATGGCAGCCGACGAGATCATCATTCAAGCGCAGCAGGTGCAGAAGTCGTATCCGCAGCCGCACGGCGATCCCATTCTCGTGATTGCTCCTACCGATCTGTCGATAAACGCGGGTGAGATCGTCGCTCTCCTCGGACCTTCAGGCTCAGGAAAATCCACTTTGTTAAGGATGCTTACTGGCCTCTCCAAGCCTTCTGCCGGGCGTGTTGTTTGGCACGGTGAGCCGCTGGGGAATGTGCAGCCCAATGTAGCAATTGTTTTCCAGAGCTTCGCTCTTTTTCCATGGCTTAGCGTCCTCGAGAACGTGGAGGTCCCGCTGAAAGCCCGGGGTGTGCCGCCGATTCCTCGCCGGAAACGGGCATTGAAGATTCTCGACACCGTAGGTCTCGATGGCTTCGAGGCCGCTTACCCAAAGGAGCTTTCGGGAGGTATGAAGCAGCGCGTTGGCTTCGCGCGAGCCTTGGTGATTGAACCTGAGGTGTTGTTCATGGACGAACCCTTTTCCGCCCTCGATGTGCTTACAGCAGAAAACCTGCGCAGCGAACTCCTGGAACTTTGGGACAAGCGCGAAATCCCGACCCGCTCGATCTTCATCGTCACGCACAACATCGAGGAGGCAGTGCTGCTGGCAGATCGCGTAATCGTCCTCGGACGCAATCCAGCGCGTATCCGGACCGACTTTCACGTGCAGCTCTCCCGGCCTCGGGATCGAAAAGACACTATGTGCAGCAACTATATCGACTACATCTACACAGTGCTCACGCAACCGGAGGCGGCGCCGACAGTTCCTGGGACAGAACGACAGCCCGAAGTTCGCGGGGCGAAGACGATGTACGAGATGCTGCCGCATGTTCGTCCGGGCGGCATTGCGGGTTTCCTGGAAATGCTGGACGATCGCGGCGGCCGCGAGGATCTCCATCGTCTGGCGAAAGACTTGAGTTTTGAACTCGATGATCTTCTGCCCCTCACGGACGCTTCCGTGATGCTTGGTTTTCTGACAATTGAAAACGGCGACGCCCAGATCACTCCAGCAGGCAAGGCTTTTGCCCACGCCGACATCGATCAGCAGAAACAATTCTTTCGTGAGGCAGTGATGGAGCGCTTGTTGCTTTTCCGGCAGATTCGACGCGTGCTCGAGAGCAAGTCCGATCATGCAGTACACGAGGAGTTCTTCCATGACCTGCTGGACGAGCAGTTCAGCGAGGACGAGACTCTGAAGCAAATGCAGACCGCGATTACCTGGGGGCGATATGCCGAAATGTTTGAATACGACGCAAATACTCACCGGTTGATGCTTGCGGACGAACCGATCCGCACTTCACCATTGGAACGTGTGCAGCAGTGATCAGCGTGCGAACGTTTGCACGTTCAGTAGTTCGCCAGCCCAGTTGGACAATTGCTACAGATATCTGTGTTTTGCTGTTTGGCCTGGCATGCTTCTATGGCGTCGTTCTTATCGCCCGCTACTGGTCGGGTGGAGCAATTCCCGTTTCGGAAATCAACCGATCGCCTCGCGCTCTACCGATGTATGCTTTTTATTCACTCGCGCGCGTCCTTATCGCCTACTTTTTGAGCCTGGTATTCGCCCTGGGCTATGGATGGTGGGCGGCACATTATCGACGCCTCGAGGCGCCCATGCTGGCCATTCTGGACGTGCTGCAATCGATTCCCGTCTTGAGTTTTCTGCCCGCGGTAATGCTGGCCTTGGTGGCTTTGATACCCACAAAACAGCTGGGGCTGGAGCTTGGGGCCATAGTTTTGATCTTTACCGGGCAAGTGTGGAATATGGCCTTCAGCTTCTATTCGTCGCTGCGCAGCATACCCCGTGAGCTGCATGAGGCCACAGAGATATACGGCTTGAGCAAATTGCAGCGTTTTTTCACGCTGGAGTTGCCATACGGCGCGATTGGTTTAGTTTGGAATTCCATGGTTTCTGTCGCCAGCGCATGGTTTGTCCTGATGGTTTGTGAGATGTTCGTGCTGGGCAAGCGTGATTTCCGTCTGCCAGGGCTTGGCTCCTACCTGCAGACTGCATCCAGCGCCGGCGACACGGTTTCGATCCTGTGGGGGCTAACGGCGATGGTGGGGGTGATCGTCTTGCTCGATCAACTCCTCTGGCGGCCAGTGATCGCATGGTCCGACAAGTTCAAGTTTGAACAGGTCGAGAGCGCGTCCGTTCCGCGTTCGCCCATCCTTGAGGCGCTGCGGCGTTCGCAGACAATGAAGTTGTTGGACCGAAAGTTTGTTTCTCCTATTTCGGAAGGCTTGACGCTACGCCTTGCGCGCCGCCACGGACTTCCACAACGAGCGTCATCCGGCAACAGAGTCCTGAACTATGTCATGGTCGGGGTGGCTGCCCTGGGGATTGCCACGGTAACGCTTTATGCCTCTGCGCACGCATTTTCATTGCTGCAGCAGGTGGATAGAAGTAGTTTTGTCCTGACTCTGAAAAGTGCGCTGGCCACGTTCGTGCGCGTGAACGTGTCTTTGCTCCTGGCGTCGGCATGGACCATACCCGCCGGAGTGGCGATTGGATTTAAACCCAAGCTCGCACGTATTGCACAACCATTGGCACAGATAGCAGCGTCAGTGCCTGCTACTGCGCTCTTTCCCGTTTTGTTGCTATTGATCGTCAGGTTGGGAGGAGGGCTCGGCGTTGGGTCCATTGTCCTGATGCTTCTCGGGACGCAGTGGTACATCCTGTTCAATGTGATAGCCGGCACGATGGCGATTCCATCTGACCTGCGCGAAGTAGCAAGTGTCTTCGGGCTCCCGAGTACGGAGCGTTGGAAGACGGTTATTCTCCCCGCAATTTTTCCCTATCTGATAACTGGATTAGTCACGGCATCAGGCGGGGCGTGGAATGCAAGCATCCTCGCGGAATATTTTCACCTTAGAGATCAGACGCTCTCAACGCTCGGAATCGGCGCTGAGATCAGCCGTGCCACTGATGACGGCAACTTCCCGCTCCTTCTGTTCGCAACCATCGTCATGGCGATGATGGTCATTACGGTAAACCGGCTTGTCTGGCGACCTCTTTACCGACTGGCGGAGACGCGTTTTAAACTCGAAGTTTAGGCAAAGGCAGAAGGAAGCGCGGGAAGCAAAATTCGTTCGTAATCGCGCATCTTTATTGTTGTGCAGCGATTCGCGTCTAGTGACTCAGACGCTATCCGCAATCCATCTCAAGTAATCTGCGTTACCGCCTTCGACGCTGATTTGAATGGCTTCCGGGACGTCATAGGAATGGAGCTCGCGAATGCGGCGGATGAGCGATTCCGTTTTAGCAGCCATCGTCTTTGCAAGAAGCAAGAACTCTGCCGTATTCTCCACCTTTCCCTGCCAGCGATACGTGGACTCGATTGGTCCGATGACATTTACGCAGGCTGCCAATCGCTCTTCGACTAGTGCGCGAGCAATGCTCCCAGCCTCTTCGCGCGAACCGGCAGTACTCAGCACGAGCTTCTCATTTGCCATGTCCATAGCATCTCCGGCTTGGGTTATTTACCGCAAGGATGTTCCCTTGATTAACAACTTGGTTCGTATGATCGCGAACGAGAAACTTTTCCTTGACGCTGCTGAAGGAAGGGAAGTTCACTAAGGATTCGATACTAAGCTGAGGTACCCAAGAATTGCGTCCTGAAGAGATTATCCACAGGCTTCAACCAACCATTGAAGTCATCACGGATCGCTTTTTCCAGTGGAGGCGGCGCGCCGCTACCGCCGGACTTTGCTTGCTGGCAGGATGGGTCGGGTATCACGTGGTTTTTGGAGCGAACGGCACGATGGTGTATTCCCAGAAAATTGCAGAACACCGAAGCTTAAACAAAGAAATTCTGCAACTGAAAGATGAGAATGGGCGACTTGCACATCAGGTGGACGCGCTGCGCAATGATCCGAAGGCTATCGAGAAGGAAGCGCGCGAACAGCTTCGGTACGCTCGACCCGGTGAGATAATCTACACTTTGCCGCAATCGACGGTTGCTTCCGGCACAGTAACGGCGCAGAAGCGCTGAGCTGTTCTATCATTCTTCAGTGCAAGAAAAGGACAACATCATCTGTCTTCTGCAAGGCACCGTTTCAGGAACCTGGATGTGCTCGATTTGCGCTGAGGAATTTCACGTGTCCCCGATTGGGCCGCTGAAATCGGTTACGGTATTCTCCGAGCACGTCAAGGTAAAGCATCCAGAGTCAAAGCTGGCGAGACCGATGTTTCGCACGCGCGAAGCCCAATAAGGCATCCACATTCACTTGGAGAGCTTGAATGAAGATTGGCATCCTCACGGGAGGAGGTGACTGCCCCGGTCTAAACGCCGTGATCCGCGCGGTCGTTCGCAAGGGCATTTTTCATCATCAGGATGAGTTCGTCGGGTTTCTCGAGGGCTGGCGTGGCGTGATGGAAGACCAAACCATCCGGCTGACCCTCGATAGCATCGCCGGAATACTGCCTCGCGGCGGAACCATTCTGCGTACTTCGCGCACCAATCCTGCCAAGAAAGAGGGCGGCATGACGCAGTGTCTGGAGACGCTAAAGCGCCAAGCTGTCGAGGCTCTAGTAGTTCTTGGAGGCGACGATACTCAGTCCGTCACTTACAGGCTCCACGAGATGGGGTTCAAGGTTGTGGGTGTTCCCAAAACTATTGACAACGACCTGAGCGGTACCGACTTCTGTTTTGGCTTCGATACCGCAGTCAACATTGCTACAGAAGCCATCGATCGCGTGCATACGACCGCGGAGGCACACAATCGCGTGATCGTCGTGGAAGTCATGGGACGGGACTCCGGCTGGATCGCGATCTACAGCGGCATCGCCGGAGGAGCAGATGTCATTCTCATTCCTGAGCGACCGTTTGACCTCAATGACGTGGCTGAGACTATTCGTCACCGGCACGCGCGAGGCCGCTATTTCAGTGTTGTAGTAATTGCAGAAGGGGCGCGTCTTGCCGCCGGCATTGACGAACAGATCGTTGCTGAGAAAGGAAAGAAGGACGAGTTTGGTCACGTCCGGCTCGGGGGAATTGGCACCATCATCGCTCAGGAATTAGAGAAGCGAACGGGCTTTGAGACCCGGGCAGTAGTTCTCGGCCACATTCAGCGAGGAGGTTCGCCTACTGCTTTTGATCGGATGCTGGCGACGCGGTACGGCATCGGCGCAATTGATGCTGTCCATCGTTCAGATTTTGGAAAGATGGTTGCACTCCGGGGAACGAACATCGTCACCATTCCCCTAAAGGAGGCTCTGTCGCGGACAAGAACAGTTGGTCAAGACTTAATAGATGTTGCCAACGGGTTGAGGGAAAACGCGAATAGACCGTTGTAAATAGCAGGTAATAAATGGTTTATTGCTCTACTTTTCGCTGGAACGGCGACACTGTTTTCGGGTACTCTGGTTACCAAAGTAACTCCTGAGTCCGCTGCAAAGTACCTCCAAACCCCCCTGCGCGAACCCAGCCAAACGAGGCTGCGTCATGTGTGGGATCAGCAAAAGCTATGTGCGCTTCTTCCCGGTAGCGGTGTGGGCGACTTTCTTGATGTGTAATGTATGCCCACTCAACGCGCAGGAGAAGAATAGCTCCGGGCGACTACAAGTCGAAGTCAACGTTGTTTCAACAGTTCAAGCGAACTCAGTTTTTTTCGTGAACTCGATAGTATCTAGTGCGCCTGATGGCGCGGGGCAAGCCGGTTCCTCCAGTGTGTTTGGTTCCTCGCGCATAGTGAAACGGATGCGTGAGCAAAATGCCGGGCTGAGTTCGCGGGAAAACCGAATGGAACTTAGCAACACGATCGATTCACCAAAGCAGCCGCCAGCGGTCATTGCAACCATCACGGTGATAGAAGAATAGAGCTTGCCGGCCGCCCTGCTTCGCATTTGAAAAGCGGTCTCATGAGCACGTCAGCATCAGCGTTGAAACCCCAGGAAAGTTCGCCGTACAAACTCGGAATTTCCTGGATTGGACTCTGGCTGGCGCTAGCCGTTCATGTAACAGATGAGGCGCTGACTGGATTCCTGTCTGTCTATAACCCCACTGTCGTCGCCATGCATGCGAAGCTCGGATTCTGGCCGATGCCTACCTTCACGTTCCGGGAATGGCTCGCGGGGTTGAGCCTGGGAATTGCAGTGCTCGCAATGCTCTCGCCTTTTGCATTTAGAAATGCCCGCTGGCTACGCCCGCTGTTCTACTTTTGCGCCGTCGTGCTCGCAATTCTGAACGCAATTGGGCATACGCTCGGGACTATTCTCGGACATACCGTCGAAAGCGTGCGTTTTGCGCGTCCCGCTCCGGGGTTGTATTCCTCGCCGCTGCTTTTTCTGGCTGGATGCTTTGCGCTTGTGCAATTACGGCGCACCCGCAACTTGCCCACTCTGTGAGCAATAGCCAGAATCTGTGTCGAGGAAACGTTTCCTCGGAACCTACCGCATCACTTGTTGGGCGGCTGCAGGCGCCTGAAAGTCTCTTCCAACTTCAAGAAGCTTTTCACGTTCGCGTTTCGCAGAGCCTTTACCAAACGGTGCATGGAGACATTCTTTGTGTCCATGTCATGTTCGGCAATCGCGCTTAAGTATTCGTAATCTTCGTTGTAAAGCCAGAGGACAGTTCTACGCTTACGGGTCATGGGGTGCTCTCGCTTGATGGAAACGGGAACAGGGGTAGGTCGCCCAATGCCCTCGGAAAAGCCGCAGCTATTCCCGGCTAGAGGGAGGGCAAGCTGGGATATCTGCTGCGTTTCCGATTTGGGACAAAGGTCCATAACAGAGGAGCGACACACCACCGGCAATCGATTCGCTTGGAATCGTCTGGAGACGAAGCGGACGACATCTGAGCCGTAATGGCTCCCGAACGGTTCCGCAAAAATCTAACTGTCGGTAACTTGAAAAAGACCAGTGCAAGCGTCATGCCAGAAGCTCACAACCAGAGCTCCCTCTGAAACGACAAATCTGCTCCGTGGGAGTGTTAATCGCAATGACAATGGTGGGAATTCAGGTGCTCACAATTTGCAAGCCGGTGGACGGGTGGATTGAAACCAACGCTGATTCCAATCGACGGGCATGAATTTCGATGACTTAATAGCGACGGCGGCATTCCAGTCGGTCCGTGCTAGAATCGAAAAAATCAACCCCGGAGAAACAGGTGCAAGCAATCCTTGCGCTGGAAGATGGCCGCATCTTTCGAGGCAAAGGTTACGGAGCGAAGGCAGAGTGCTACGGGGAAGTCGTTTTTAATACCTCTCTCACCGGCTACCAGGAAATCTTCACGGATCCTTCCTATGCCGGCCAGATTGTAGTTCTCACGAACCCGCAAATCGGCAATTACGGCACCAATCCAGAAGACGACGAAGCTGTTCGTCCCTTCATCGAAGGTCTGGTTGTGCGCGAGTTCTCCCCGATCAGCTCCAACTGGCGCTCGCAACAAGCGGCCGATGAGTATCTCGAACGGTTCAACATTCCCGTCATCGCGGACATTGACTCACGCGCACTAGTTCGGCATTTGCGTACGCATGGCGTCATGCGCGGGGTGATCTCGCTGATCGAGTCGGATCCAGAGAAGCTGATTGCTAAGGCCCGCTCAATTGGGAAGATGGATGGCTGCGATCTCGCACGCGTCGTGAGCACGAAGCAGCGATATTCCTGGACCCAGGGCCCGGTTTTTACCTATCCGGGCGAGCCAACCAAGGAATTCGACCCCGAGAAAGCCCTGCATGTCATCGCGTACGACTACGGTATCAAGCAGAACATCCTGCGCATGCTGGTCGATCAGGGTTGCACCGTTACGGTAGTTCCGGCAGAAACAAGCGCGGAGGATGTTCTTTCTCTCAAACCGGACGGCGTGTTTCTTTCCAACGGCCCGGGCGATCCGGAGCCCATCACCTACGCACAGCAAAACATCCGCAAACTCGCTGGGAAGACTCCGATCTTCGGGATTTGCCTCGGACATCAGCTGATTGGTCTGGCCCTGGGCGGGAAAACCTACAAATTGAAATTTGGCCATCATGGCGGCAATCATCCCGTCCGTCAGGAGCGAACCGGAAAGATCGAGATCACGGCGCACAATCACAACTTCGCCGTCGATCCTGATTCACTGAAGCAGAGCGAAATAGAGCTGACACACTTCGATTTGAACGATGGCACTTTGGAAGGCCTTCGACACAAATCTCTACCGTTATTTAGCGTTCAATACCATCCCGAGGCATCACCTGGTCCTCATGACTCGCATTACTTGTTTGGGGACTTCGTCGAGATGATGAAGGACTGGAAGGGGTAAAGCGCTAGTGCCGCGCCGCAACGACATCTCGAAGGTTCTCGTCATCGGCTCCGGTCCCATCGTCATAGGGCAATCGGCTGAGTTCGACTATTCCGGCACGCAGGCTTGCAAAGCCCTCAAAGCTGAGGGCTATGAAGTGGTGTTGGCTAACTCGAATCCGGCAACGATCATGACCGATCCGGAGCTGGCCGACCGAACTTATATCGAACCGCTGACGAAGGAGTATCTAGAAGAGATCATTCGAGTCGAATCGGAGATGCGCACTGGCGGCAAGTTTGCGCTATTGCCGACGGTCGGCGGACAAACAGCTTTAAATTTGGCCGTCGCGTTAGCCGACAGCGGCGTGCTCGAGAAGTACGGCGTCGAGTTGATCGGGGCGCAATTGCGTGCGATCAAGATGGCGGAAGACCGCTTGCTGTTCAAAGACGCGATGACGCGCATTGGGCTCGACGTTCCCAAATCGGCCTTGGTGAACAACCTGCGCGACGGCCTCGACTTTTCCGCGAAAATCGGATTTCCCGTCATTATCCGTCCCTCATTTACCCTCGGCGGCTCGGGGGGCGGCATCGCCTACAACAGGGAAGAACTGCTTGAAATTCTCGCTCGCGGCCTTGATCTTTCCCCTGTACACGAAGTGCTAATTGAGGAATCTGTCCTCGGTTGGAAAGAGTATGAGCTCGAGGTGATGCGTGATCTCAAGGACAACGTCATCATCGTGTGCTCTATCGAGAACTTCGATCCAATGGGTGTGCACACAGGCGATTCAATCACTGTTGCTCCCGCGCAGACGCTTACCGACCGCGAGTACCAGTGCATGCGCGATGCGGCGATTAAGGTTATCCGCGAAATCGGCGTGGAAACGGGGGGATCGAACATCCAGTTTGGCGTGCATCCCGCGAACGGACGCATGGTTGTTATCGAGATGAATCCTCGCGTCTCTCGCTCCTCGGCTCTGGCTTCAAAAGCTACTGGATTCCCGATCGCAAAGATTGCTGCGCGCCTCGCTGTCGGATACACGCTCGACGAAATTCCCAACGACATTACACGTAAAACACCAGCCTGCTTCGAGCCGACTATCGACTATGTCGTCGTGAAAATCCCGAAATGGCAATTTGAGAAGTTCCCTGGTGCCGACGAAGGCCTGGGGCCACAAATGAAGTCGGTGGGCGAAGCAATGGCTATCGGCCGCACGTTCAAAGAAGCGTTGATGAAAGGCGTTCGTTCTCTGGACACCGGCAAGCGCGCGACGGCAGAGGACATCGAGCCGCGCCGACTGATGCAACGACTAGTCACACCTCATCCGGAACGCCTGATGTATCTGCGTTACGCTTTGCGTGAAGGCCATTCGATCAAAGAGCTGGCGCGCATCACGGGGATCGATCCATGGTTCCTGCAGCAGATGAAGGACATCTCCGACCTGCAGAAAATCCGGCAAACGATGGCCTTCGACGACTTCGGTGAGATTCCTGCCCGTGAGCTTCGCGAGATGAAGAGAGTGGGCCTTTCCGACGAGCGCATCGCTTCTCTGTTTCGAGAGCAGAAGGAGAATGTGACACCCGCGAAAGTTCGCAGCGCTCGACACGAGAACGGCATTCGTGCGGTGTACAAACTCGTGGACACTTGCGCCGCAGAATTCGAAAGCTACACGCCGTATCTGTACTCGACCTACGAAGAAGAAGACGAAGCGCCGCCTACGAAAAAGAAGAAGGTCATTATCCTGGGCAGCGGACCAAACCGAATAGGGCAGGGGATTGAGTTTGACTACTGTTGCTGTCACGCGTCGTTTGCTTTGCGTGACGATGGTTACGAGACCATCATGATCAACTGCAATCCCGAAACGGTCTCGACTGACTACGACACCAGCGATCGCCTCTATTTTGAACCGCTCACCTTCGAAGATGTGCTCTCTGTGTATGAGCACGAGGCGTCAGGCGGTGCTGCCGTGGCGATGATTGTTCAGTTTGGTGGCCAGACGCCGCTTAACCTATCGTTGCCGCTAAAGGCCGCGGGTGTGCCGATCATTGGTACTTCTCCCGAATCCATTGATCTTGCGGAAGACCGCAAGCGCTTCGGAAAATTGCTCGAAGAGCTCGAAATACCACAACCTCCAGGCGCGCTGGCTACGAGCGTCGAGGAGGCAGTTGCGGGAGCTAATCTCGTGGGCTATCCCGTATTGGTACGACCGTCGTATGTACTTGGCGGGCGTGCTATGGTCATCGCCTACGACGACACTTCCGTAATCCGCTACATGAAGGAGGCTGTCGAATATTCGCAGGAACGGCCGGTGCTCATTGACCATTTTCTCGAATCAGCCATCGAAATCGACGTCGATGCGCTCGCCGATGGAGACGATGTTGTCGTTGCTGGCATTATGCAGCACATCGAGGAGGCCGGCATTCATTCGGGCGATTCTTCGTGCGTGCTGCCCGCAGTGGACATCGCTCCCAACCTTATGGACACCATGCGCGATTACACCTTCCGCTTGGCACGCGCCTTGAAGGTGATTGGTCTCATGAACATACAGTTCGCCATCCAGCGAAACAAGGTATATGTGCTGGAGGTGAACCCGCGCGCGTCGCGCACAGTGCCTTATGTCTCGAAGGCAACGGGCGTGCCGCTAGCCAAGATCGCAGCCCGTTTAATGACCGGACGCAAGCTGCGCGAGTTCCTTCCTGACAACGTGGAGCGTGGAGCCGATCTCGAAACCGGAGAATGTTATTTCGTCAAAAGTCCGGTGTTCCCGTGGGCGAAATTTCCTGGAGTGGATACCGTGCTCGGTCCGGAAATGAAATCAACCGGCGAAGTAATGGGTGTCGGCGACTCCTTTGGTGAAGCATTTGCCAAGGCGCAGCTTTCCGCGGGCCAGACGCTACCAACCAGCGGCACCGTTTTCATAAGCATCGCCGATCGCGACAAGACCGATCTGGCGGATCTCGGCCGCCGCTTCGTGGAACTCGGCTTCAGCATCGTTGCCACCCACGGCACCGCCTCGGTGTTGGAAAGTGCCGGATTAGCGGTCGAGCGCGTGTACAAGGTGAAGGAAGGCCGTCCGAACGTCGTTGATCTCATTAAAGGCGAGCGCATTCAACTTGTCATCAACACTCCACAGGGCCAGGATCCGTGGTTTGACGAAAAGGCGATTCGACGAGCTGCCGTTACCCATCGCATTCCAACCCTCACAACAATCGCTGCCGCCCGGGCAGCGGCGGAAGGCATCGCTGCCCTGCAACGTGGAAACATTTCCGTTCGAGTGCTTCAAGACTTACACGTCGAGCATCTTGCCGCCGGAAAGATCGCATAGATAGTGGGAAAATATTAGCGACATCCACGGCTCTCTTGTTTAAGCTTTCGTCGCCCTACATGAACGAAGACAGCAATCGCTCCAAGATCAAGACAGTCCTCAGCGTGCTTCTCTTGCTTTTTTTCGGCGGATACGCAGCGCTGCTGTTTGCTGTGAATCATGCAATGCACGAGCCGCCAGAGCAGTTCGGTCAATTCATGTCAAAGATGCCGCCTCTGGTTTTTATTGCGGCTCCATTTGAGACGATGTGGACTCGCGCGCGCGCCGGAACCCTCAATGTGGGCGATGCTGCTCCCGATTTCAATCTGTCAACACTGGATAAATCCGCACACGTGGAGCTCGCTGCTTTTCGGGGCGACAAGCCGGTTGTGCTCGTCTTTGGAAGCTACACTTGACCGCCATTTCGGCGGGAGGTTCCTGCCTTAAACAAGTTGTACGACGATTACGCTTCGCGCGTGCAGTTTTACGCGGTGTACATCCTGGAAGCCCATCCAAGTGACGTCTGGCAGATGCAGAGCAACGTTCGCGATAACGTTGTTTTCGCCAGTCCCAAGAGCATTGATGAACGAGAGCACGTTGCCGGCATGTGCGTGCGGAAGCTGGGTATTAAGTTTCCCGCGCTGATCGATACCTTCGACAACAGCACGGAGCAACAGTACACAGGGTGGCCTGATCGCATCTACCTGATCGACAAGAATGGACGTGTTGTTTACAAGAGCCGTCCCGGGCCGTTCGGCTTCCATCCAGAAGAGCTGAAGGCTGCGCTACAGCAATTGCATTGAAATGCGGATCAAAGCGGCATTCTCAGTGCCGAGAAACCTCATTCCGATACACCTTCCCCGCTTTCATCACGAACACCACTCTGCGCACTGCTGTGATATCAGTAAGAGGATCACCGTCGATCGCGATAATGTCCGCACGCATTCCCGGTGCAATGCTGCCAATCTGATCGCCCATCCCAAGCGACTCGGCGGCAAGTGAGTTGGCAGAAACCATAGCTGCCATTGCCGGTTGATGTCCGTCGCGAACACGATAAATAAACTCTTCTGCGTTTCGTCCAGCTGCCCCGGCAACAGCATCGGTCCCAAAAACAATTCTCAAAGTGGGAATGGCCATCGCTTCTCTAAGAAGAGTGTCGGCTTTCGGCATAGCGTCACCCAGATCCTTCAGGCACTGCTCGTTCAGATTCGGGAAGTGTTCGCGGTTTTCCAGGTAATTCGCGAACACCAACCCCACCTGGGGATCGAAAAATGTATGGTGCTGCGCCATTATCTGAAGGTCTTCTTCTGTGGCAAAGATTCCGTGTTCAACTGAGGTACAGCCTGCTGCGGCAGAGATTCCAACTGATTTGCCGAAGGCATGCACCACTGTTCGCAAACCGAGGGCATGAGCTTCCCCGCAGGCCGCCTCCATCTGCTCCCGACTCATGGTTTGCTTCCCACCGGAGCAGAGCCCTGTCGAAGCAAAGATTTTGATGAGGTCAGCACCTTCCTGCTTGCGCTTTCTTACTTCCTCACGAATCTGCTCCGGCGTGAGTTTCGCGTCTGCGATTGGTTGCAATGAAGTGAGTATCTGCGGACCAGGCAGATCGCCGGGATTGATGGCGTCTCGCAAGTCTTTGTCGTGAACGGATCCGACAGCCTGTACCGTCGTGAAGCCGGCCTGCAAGGTCTTCCAGGCGTTGGCGGCATAAGCGAGCGCCGCCTGCTCGGCTGATTCGTCTTTGTCCCCCAACTTACCGTCCGGACCAAAATGCCAGTCAATGTGGACATGCGTGTCAATCCAGCCAGGAAGTACGGTCAGGCCTGAAAGGTCATAGGTAGCGCTTCCTGAAGAAGCGACGTTCGCAATCTTCCCGTTTCGGACGAGAATGTCTTGGTCGTGAAGCACATTCCCTTTGCCATCGAGCAGTCTCGTGGTTTTCAGGACGATGGTTCCGCTTTGACCAAACGCAACGGTCATCAGCAAAACGATGACGAATAGATGTCGGCGCACGATGTTCCCCATGATTGCGGCCACATTATACGAGCGTGATTGTGACGTTTTTCAGTGCTCCGATCTGCCGGACAGATGGTGGAAGAAGCGGCTGACCAAGGTATTACGACCTTCGGTTGTGCTTAGGGGTGTATTAAGGAGGTACTTAGGTGTTTCCTTCCATTTGTCCGAACCGGGTCTGGGGCGATACTCCCTAAACCTTAACCCGATCGATCAAGTTCGCGGGGCGTGCTGGGCAGCGAAAATCCTGGGGGAAACGATGCCGGGCAGCCCGCGAACTCGATCGGTCACGGTCTCCCCGACAGTTAAACGGCTGGCGGGGAGTTCCGTTTTGGGCGACCGCGAACCGCCGAGGTTAAGGGCCGTGAAGCCATGCCTCCTACTCGCACGACTCGGCTGCTTCTGCTCGGCGCTAACGCCTTAGTTGCCGTTGCGCCTGTGTGTGCGACAAGTCGTCCTGCGCTGACTTCCGGAAACCTTCAGCAAAGTTTCTCTGTAGAGCCTGCCCCAGTCGGCGCGAATGACTTTTCGCAGGAATTTCTTGCTGATGTTCCCAGCCTGATCCGGAGTTGGCGAATGTTGCCGGCGACTCAGCGTCGCCAGTCGCGCGTCCTGTCTGAAGTTCGAGTCGATGAGCTCGGTACGGACTACAAATCTCGCCAACACGTTCAGAGAATCATCGCGGTGGGTATAGCTGCGGACATCTCCAGCTATACCATCCCGATTGAATACTCTCGCGACAAACAGAAACTGACCCTGCTTCGTGCTCATATGCATCGCCCCGATGGACGAGTGGGCCGTGCACGTGATCTCGGAGAATCCTCGCCGGGAGGCGACAACTCCGAAGATTCAAGAGTTCACAGCCTTGCATATCAGGAACTGCGAGGCGGAGAGGTGCTCGAGCTGGAATATGAGCTCACTCCTGTCGATGCACGAAATCCGTACGGAGCCTATTTTGCCGAGTTAGTGGCATTTGGAGGGTCGCTACCTTCCGACCTGCAGCGGTACATCTTGCGTGTGCCGAAGAGCATTGCGATAGCCAGTTCGCAGAGCCTGCTGGATGCGCCTGAGAACAGGACATCGAACGATGAGAATCTCTACATATGGCAGAAAACGGATCTCCCGGCGCTCGTTCGCGCGCCGCGCTCTCCATCCTGGAGCGAGCAGGGCGCGTTCGTACATGTTTCCAATTTTGGGAACTGGCAGGAACTGGGTAAGTGGTACGCCGAGCTACTTCGCCGGCAATTCGACCTCAATGCTGAGCTGAGCAACGTTGCTGCTTCCCTGACCACCGAACACGCCAATCGCCTGGACCGCGTCGCGGCGACTTACGAGCTGGTTCTGAAGAAAACCCATTATGCGTCTCAGGAATCTGGGATTCATGGGTTCAAGCCCTATCCAGTGAGCGAAACCTACTCGCGGGGCTATGGCGACTGCAAAGATACCGCCGCGTTGATCGTCGCTCTGCTGCGCGCGACGGGAATCGAAGCGGAGATGGCGCTGGTGCGCACGCGCGAGCTCGGCCAAATAGTGCCAACTACCGCGTCTGCTTCAATCTTCGATCACGCCGTGGTTTATGTGCCCGAATTCGAGCTCTGGCTCGACGGAACCGCCGAGTTTGCGCGGTTGCGCGAGGTCCCCGTGGAAGACCAAGGCGCTATGGCTTTGACGATCGATTCCGAAGGAAACGCTACCTTGCGGCAAATCCCCCTCTCGACTACCGACGACAATTATTCACGGAGAACCATTAACGCACGTCTTGAATCAGACGGAACCATACACTTTTCCGGAGCTACATATGTGCGCGGCGAAGATGCTCCGGAGCTGCGTCGCCAGCTTCAGCCGGGCGAGTCCAAAATGGGATTTGTTCGCCAGCGACTCGAGCAGGTATTCCCCGCCGTGGAGGTAAAGCACGTCGAACTGCCGGATGCTGCCAGCGAATTTGTCTCCTTGGGCTTCGACGGGGATCTGCTTACCTATCGAGGCAAGCACAGCGTCTCATTGCCGATCTCATGGATGCAGCGGAACTACGTTGAAAGTCTTTCGCCCGAAACCAGCCGCACACAGGACCTTCGCCTCGACGTGCCCTGGACCACAGAGGAAGAGATTCACATCGCGCTTCCTGCTGGAGCCAACGTGGCGAAACTGCCTGAGAACCAGAGTATCCGAACGTCGTTTGGCCTAGCGGAGCTGGCCTATCGGGTGACGGCTGGTGAAATCACGGTCGTCAGCAAAGTACAGTTCAGCGGGATTTCCATTCCTTCGGTCGACTATGAACGGTTCCGCGCATTCAATTCCAAGATCGAGACGGCGTTCGCGAGTCACATTCAGATTGATTTGCCCTAGCTGACCTTGCGTTAGACTTTAAGAATGTCAGTAACGCAGGAAGACGTGCTCACCGCGCTAAAGGACTGCTATGACCCCGAGATTCCGGTCAACATCGTGGATCTCGGCCTCATTTACGGGGTGAAGATAAGTCCGGAAAGCGCCGCAACCGCCCCGGATACAAGACAAGACATTCTGATCGATATGACGCTGACAGCGCCCGGCTGTCCGGCCCACACGCAAATAAGCCAGCAAGTGAAAGATCGACTGGAACAGCTCCCAGGCGTGAATTCCGCCAGCGTCAACGTAGTGTGGTCGCCGCCATGGACGCCAGAACGATTAAGCACCGCGGCCCGTCAAAAGCTCGGTATCGAGTGACGTAACGAGCCGCACGAGAGTGATCGTTCAGTTCTTTGCCCGCTTGCCCGTTATCTAATACGGCTTATTCTGATATTCCCCGCCAATACGGCCGCGTATCTGCTGCCAGCTTTGAGCATGCTCGCTGATGCGGTCCACCAGGCTTTGAATACCGTTAACGATGCGGTGTCCGCGATCGAGATACTCTGGAGCCTGATTCCAGATCTGCTCAAATTTTTCGGGGTATTCCGTTGCGAGTGCTGCTAGACCAACTCCGGCCGTCGCCATTCCAGCTGCTCGCTTTCCGCTCAGCAGGAAATAGACAGTAGCGCCGAACGCGCCGAACATCACGATCTTTTTCCAATCAGCCATTGCGCCTTCCATGTGGTGCTTCTCCGCGTGTGAAATGTGATTCCAGCCCGATACTTAGAACCGCAAAGCCTTAGTTCTTGTTGCCTTGCGCGAATCTGGATTGACCTCTCCTGCATCAACAACTTAGTCTCGAACTGCGGGTCCCTGCAAGACAGCAATAGTTAACACCCTGCCGAAAGCCTCGCAGCGGGTAGCGCATGGGTCTACTGGACTTGCAATTTGGCCTTCGTGATTTTCGTGTTCACCTTAGTTTTTGATGGATTTCCAGCAGAAAATCCGATCACTGCCCACCACCCCCGGCGTGTACCTCTACAAGAACGCCGAAGGGGAGGTGATTTATGTCGGCAAAGCGAAGAGCCTGCGGTCGCGAGTACGATCGTATCTCCTTGACGCAGCGACTCAGGATGCAAAGACCGGCTCGCTCATGCGCGAGGCCTGCGACGTCGAGTACATTGTCGTCGAGAACGAACGCGAAGCGCTTGCGCTCGAGAACAACCTTATCAAGCAGAAGAAGCCGCGCTTCAACATCCTGCTTCGCGACGACAAAACTTATCCGTACATAAAGCTCACGCTCGCCGATCGCTTTCCCAAAGTGTTTGTCACTCGGCGGCTGAAAAAAGACGGCAGCGTTTACTACGGTCCATATTTTCCCGGGAACCTTGCCCACCGCACGGTGGACCTGATTCATCGCAGCTTCCTCATTCCGTCTTGCAAGATCGACCTTGCCCGCTACCATTCGCGTCCGTGCCTGCAGTACTACATCAAGCGTTGCCTGGGCCCATGCGTCCGCGATCTGACTACCGCAGAGACATATAGCGAAGCGGTACGCGACGTTCAGCTCTTCCTTGAAGGCCGTCAGGGGGACTTGGCCAAATCACTGCGAGCGCGCATGGACCGGGCGGCCCAGGAGCAGCAATATGAAGCTGCAGCCAAGTATCGCGACCTGATCAGCACGGTCGAAGATCTGATGGAAAGACAGCGCATCGCAGCCGCCGAGGGTGATGACATCGATGTCTTCGGGTTCCATTACGAAAATCACATGCTGGCCGTAAACCTGTTCCACATGCGCGGCGGACGCATCCTGGATCGTCGTGAGCTGTTCTGGGAAGATCTTCCGGAGTTCGAACTGATGCCATCGAGCGAAAGCCTTGCATCTGAGCAACAGCATCGGCCGGCGAGATCGTTAGAGTTCGATCCTGGATTGTTCTTCGCTGCATTACTGAAGCAGATTTATATCGACCAGCAATATGTTCCGCGCGTGATTCTCGTTCCCGTAGACTTCGAGGAACGCTCCGCACTCGAGGAACTTCTTTCAGAGAAGCGAGGTTCCAAAGTGGAAATTGTAGTGCCGGTGCGCGGCGAAAAACGTTCGCTGATTGACCTCGCGGCCAAGAACGCTCGCCAAATCTATGATCAACGCTTCCGCGTAATGAAGCCTTCGATTCGCGCAATCCAGGAGGCGCTGCAGGATGCTCTCACGCTGCCCGATCTGCCAAAACGAGTCGAATGCTTCGATATTTCGCACATTCAGGGTGCAGAAACCGTCGCATCGATGGTCGTGTGGGAAGACGGACAGATGAAGAAATCCGACTACCGCAAGTTCATCATTCGCACCGTAGAAGGGGTGGACGACTTTGCTTCCATGCGTGAGGTCATTACCCGGCGCTACAAGCGCGTCACCGGCGAGAAGCAGAAGATGCCCAGTTTGGTGCTGATCGATGGCGGTATTGGACAGCTGCACGCTGCGGCTGAAGCTCTCGAGTCGCTGGAGATCACGAACCAGCCGCTCGCGTCGATCGCCAAGCGGGAAGAGATCATTTACGTGCATGGTCAGGAGGATGAGCCGGTGGTTCTTGACCGCCACTCTCCTGTGCTGCACTTGGTGCAGATGATCCGTGACGAATCGCATCGCTTCGCCGTGACGTTTCACCGCAAGCGTCGGCAGATGCGCGATCGCGCGTCGGAGCTGCTGGAGATTCCAGGCATCGGAGCTCTTACGACTCGCCGGCTCGTCGAGCATTTCGGCAGTGTTCGAGCGGTTAAGGAGGCCGAGCCTGCAGCTCTAGCGGCAGTCGTTACTCCGGCACAGGCAGCGGCCATTCTTGAACACTTTCGGGGAGAGACGAATCCGAAGGGCAGGATGATTACACACGAAGTTACGGAATAAATTCTCGATGCTCCCGTCACTCGATGGCCGGATGATTCGATTGATTGTTCTTTGCTGGGTATCGGCGAGCGCGATCTCATTGGGACAAAGTTCAGTTTCAGAGATCGCCTCCCGAGTGGACGCGCGCTACAACCACCTCAACACGATGAGGGCGCATTTTCAGGAGAGCTATAGCGGAGCCGGTTTGAGCCGTAACGAATCTGGCGAATTGTGGCTGCAGAAGCCCGGCAAGATGCGTTGGCAGTATGAGCAGCCCGCAGAAAAATTGTTCATTGTCGATGGTAAAACTGCATTTTTCTATGTTCCTAGCGAGCATCAGGCCCGGCGCATGCCGGCCAAAAAGCTCGATGACTTGCGTTCGCCAATTCGGTATCTGTTAGGACATACCAAATTGCGAAGCGAGTTCAACAAGCTGCAAATTTCAGCCGAGCAGTCGAAGCAGAGTGGAAATGTCGTCCTCGAAGGTGTACCGAAGGGAATGGAGGACCGCGTTCAGCGCGTTTTGCTGGAGATTGCAGCCAGCAGCGAAATTACCCGCATCCGAGTGGAAGAGCTCGATGGATCGGTGACCGAGTTCGACTTCAGCGTCATCGAGGAGAACGTTTCGGTGAAGGCGGGGCTCTTTCACTTCAGTCCGCCACCGGGCGTTGAAGTTGTGGAAGGGCAGGGAATCGAGCCTTGAAGTTATGTCGGAACCGTCCGTGGCAGCGATCGAGTGAGGCGTTAACTAGGTATTGCGTTTACCTCAATCCTGTCGCTACCTCGAACGGTTCCGATATGTTATTGATCCTGACTATTATCCGGACGAATTACGGTTCCGTGCCGATCGGCGCTGGCGGACGGCATTACCGAAATGGGATTCTCCAGCTTGAAGCTGACCAGAGTCTCCGGACGCAGTTCTACGCGCTGACCCTTGGTGACCGTGTTAGCCCCAGCTCCGGCGCCCGCACCGGCCACTGAACCGATTGCCGCGCCCTTACCCCCGCCGAAGATGCCGCCCAAAATCGCACCTACTGCCGCGCCGCCGGCGGTTTTCTCGACGGTGTTCTTGCCGCGCGTGTCGGCCTTCCGCTCCCAGGTGTCTGTCGCAATCTGGTAGGTCTTGCCGTTAAAGGCGACGCGGTCCACGCCCAACACGAGCGACGCTCCACCGCTATAGTGCGTGGCTGCGTGGGCTTCCATCACATGTCCGCTCACGTCAGCGCCTGCGGGAATCACAGTTTGATCGTCGACCGTAATGTCCGAGTTCAAGGTCCCGTGCCACGTGTCACCCTCGTGATTGGTTTCCGAGCTCAGGCCTTCAACCGTGCGCACCTGCAACACAGTGCCTGCGGGAATTGTGACCTTCTGCGGCGGAGGCGGTGGAGGCGGAGGTGCGTAAGTGTTCTGTGCCGTCGTCGTGCTTGAGCCTGCGCCATTGGATCCGAAATCTGAGCCGCTGTTAGAGGCCGTGGTAGTGCCCGTTCCCTGGGAATTAGCGTACGAACTGGACGAATCGGGCAACGAATGCCGTGAGCGAGCGCGGCTGCTCGAAGCGCGGCTAGATGAAGATTTGCGCGGCGCCGGCTCCGGTGCTGCCTCGGCAGCAGGAGCGGCCGCAGCCTGCTGCACGGCCAGCTTGCTCACCACTTGCTTCACACCCTGCGCTTGCTGCGCGTCGTTTAGGGCGGACGTCACTTCGGCATCGCTATCTACGGTCCCGCTGAGCGTAACTACGCCCTGATTCGCGTTAATGCTGATCTGCTTGCCTGAAAGTTGCGGATCAGAACTGATCTTGGTCTGCACGTCGCCGGCGATTTGTGCGTCGGTGGGCTGTTTCGCCACATCGGCCGATTTCGAGCAGCCGCTCAGGGCCGCTATCGCCAGCAACAATGTAAGCGTCAATACTGCCCCTGTGGACTTTGCTTTCATAAACATTCTCCTTCAACGAATGTCTCCTGATTGATACAGAACGGATGTCTGCTGCTTCCTTGCGGCGCAACAACGGATGGCGCTGAACCATTGAGGAGTTACCTCGATATTGTATAACCCTCGGCATATTCGTAAGTTGCTCAACCCAGTCGGCAACCCTCGGCACAAATTGCACACGAGAAAGGATTTCGCTCGGCCCGTCTGGGAATGTAAATTGTCGGTAAACCTGAGGCGACTAAGGCCGTAGATACTCGTTGAGAGAAGATCGAAATGCTCGCGGCTCCAATCCGAAGATTCTTTTCATCGGCTCTGGATCCGCGGTCGAGCCTTCTTCAAGCATGCGGATCTGCGCTTTTGTGACGGGCGGCTGCATCGGCAGAACAGAAAATAGCGTTGCCGCGACTTTCATCAGCGGAATGGGAATGTGTATAGGAATCTTGTGAATTGCTAAGCTCTGCGCAATTGTTGCGGCGATGTCATTCAGAGTGAGTTCTTCGTTCCCGACCAGGTTGACTGTTTGTCCGATTGCCATCTCATTTGTCAGTGCTTGAGTGAAGCATTCGGCAACATCATCCACGTGCACCGGACGGAAGCGATATTCGCCTGTTCCCGCCACAGGCCGAATGAACGGGACAACGCGCATGACGCCCACCATCTGGTGGATGAAGGCGCTGCCATGCCCGACGATCAACGAGGGACGCAGAATGACATACGGAATTCCGCTGTCCCGAACTTCTTCTTCGCCGGCGAACTTCGTGGTGTGATACGGACTGGCGTCTTCGCGGCGTGCTCCGAGTGCCGACATCTGTACAAAGCGCCGCAGGCCGATCTGCCGCGCAGCTTGAACGAGGTTCCTGGTTCCAAGGTGATGAACGGCTTCGAACGTAGAACTGCCGTGTTCGAAAATGATTCCTACGAGGTTGATCACGGCATCGCACCCCGCCATTAGCTCTGGCAAGGCAGAAGCCGACAGAATGTCGCCTTTGACCTGTTCCAGTTGGCTAGAGCTGCCGCCCGCTAGACTCCCATTCCCATGCACCAGTGCGCGAACCGAGTGCGCTTCGCGCAGCAATCGCGGAAGCAGCTGCGAGCCGACGAATCCGGAGCTGCCGGTGAGGAAGATTTTCATACGATGAAAACAGCTTCCGAAGCCTCTGCGCATCGAGAGTAGCTTCAGCGGGCCAGTCCCAAGTCCAACAAACCAGAGCGACTAATTTGGTATTGCCGAGCTGTTCGAAATCCAGCTCTGGCGACGCAACTCCATCTTTACATTTGTGTTTCTAGTTACCAAGAACTTCACGAAAAGGCAAAGGCTGCGGCTCGGAAAATCGCGCCGCCCGGGAGCAGAGCCGGCCGGAGTGGAGGGAGGGCTAACCAATGAGGTTTATTAAGAAGCATCTTCTCTGGACATTAGCGCTGGCAGTCGGCAGCAGCGTCGGTGTGATGCAGGCAAGTGCGCAAGACCATGATCGCGATTACAAACACTACGACAAAGATTGGAAAAAAGATCATGATCGCGACCGTGATCGGGATCGTGACCACAACCGTGAGTGGCGCAATCGCAACAACGGTTCCTATAACAACAACGGCTATTACAACAATGGACGGTATTATCCGAACAACACGAATAACGGATATTACGGCCCATATCGCAACAATGGCGCCTACGGAAACCCCTATTACAACGGAAACTCCGGTTATTACGGTCGCGGAGGCATGAACCAAGCCTCGCAGATCGGATATCAGGACGGCATCCGCGACGGACAGCAGGACCGCGCTACCGGCCATAGCTATCGGCCTACGCAGGACGACAACTACCGCAACGCGAGCCGTGGTTACAGCTCCATGTACGGCGACAAGAACCAGTACAAAGCTATCTATCGTCAGGGCTATGAGCAGGGCTATCAGTCCGGCTATCAGGGTGGCGGACGCGGCTGGGGCTGGTAACCGCTGACCGATTTTCCTACGTTTTTCAGAGCAGGCCAATTTGGCCTGCTTTTTTTTGCTTCCCTAGTACCTTAATCAGGCGCTAGTTCGCTCTCGGGCCATTTCGTCCCGCATTTGCTCGCAATCTACTGAAAATAATCCCGATTATTCCAAAAATAGTGGATGAAATCTGTGGCCGTGGATGTTTAGGGAATATGGCGAGGCATAGAGCCCAGCCATTAAGCGTCGCGGTAGCAGCAGGTTGTAGAGAAGTGCAGAGACCAAGCTCTTAAAATCGGGAGATTGCCGGAAATGAAGTTCCTCACAATCGCCTTCTTATCAGTATTGATGACTGGATGTTCTCTTGATCCGGCACCGCAATGGATGCTTCTATTCAATGCCGCCGAGGATGTCCAACCAGCAAAGACCGTCGCCGAGGGCAACAAGGCACCGGCCTTCAAACTGGCTTCGCAGGACGGCAGCGAAATCTCGCTCGATCAATTTCAGGGCAAATGGGTAGTGCTGTATTTTTACCCAAAAGATTTTACGCAGGGCTGCACGATTGAGGCGCACGGATTTCAGAAAGATGAAGCACAATATCAGTCGAAGAATGCCGTTGTGATCGGAGTGAGCCTCGATAGCACCGGCTCACATAAAGACTTCTGCGCGAAGGAAGGTTTGAACTTCAAGCTGCTCTCGGACCCGGACGCGAAGGTAGCGACCACATATGACAGCCTGACGACTTTCCAAGGCAAGCAATATGCTGCGCGGAACACCTTTATCATTGATCCCGACGGTGTAGTGCGAAGAGTTTTTCGCGGGGTGAAGCCGACTGGTCACAGCCAGGAAGTGCTGAGCGCTTTGGCGGAATTGCAGCACTCCAAGGCATAGACGCTCATTCCCGTTTTGGCGAGGAGCTATACAGAGCGGAGGCGATTCGCGGGAATTGCAGTTTGAGCAGTTCGCGCTGGTGCATGTGCGCGCGCTGCTGCGGGCCGCAGTGCGTCTGGCCCGCGATGTTTCCGTTGCTGAAGACCTGGTGCAGGATGCCATGCTGCGTGCATGGCGCCACTTCGACAAATTTCAGCCTGGCACGAACTGCAAAGCCTGGCTCTTTCGCATCATGCTGAACTGCTGGACTACGCGTCATCAGCAGATTCGGCAGGAAGCGATTCAGTTTTTCCCGGAACAGTATGCGCAGGATCTTCCGGGCGAGCGGCGTCCGCCAACCCGGTTCACCGCTGAAGAGATACAGAATTCTATTGACCTGTTGAATGAGGAGTACCGTACGGTGCTGCTGCTGTTCGCAGTCGAAGGATTTTCCTGCAAAGAAATTGCCGAGATTTTGACGATCCCGATTGGCACAGTGATGTCTCGACTGTCCCGGGCACGCACTCTGGTAAAGAACGACCTGGCGAAGCGCGAAACCCGGTACATGAAAGCGAAAGCAAGACTATGAACTGTCCGAACTACGAACAAGTCACCGACGCGTACCTGTCGGGAGAGATTGACGGCGCGGATTGGCGCAGCCACTTAAACTGTTGTCCCGACTGCGCAGCCAAGCTGCAGGCTGAATCCGATTTCGACCTCATCGTCAAACATGCCGTGAACGAAGAGCGTCTGCAGACACGCCAGCTCGAGGCCCATGTGCGCGCCGAAATCCGGAAGTCGCGCAAGCTTTGGCATATACCCACATTCACGAAGATGCGCTATGGCATCGCCGCAACGGTGACATTCGGCGTGCTTGGGCTCGCCACCTTTGGTTATTCGAAAGGCCGTATGGACCACAACGCCGTCTGCTCTGATGCGGCAGATGACCATCAGGAGGAGATCGTCGCCAAGGCCCCGAAGAAGTGGCGTTCCGATATGAAACAGGTGGAAGCGCTTTCGGCAAAGATCGTCGGCGATCCCAGTGTCGCCGAACGCGTGGCTCCGGCGGGATACCACCTGATTGGCGCGCGAGTTTGCACACTTCACGACAAAGATTACATGCACCTGGACTTCTCCGACGGCAGCAATGAAATCTCTTTGTTCGTCCGCCGCCTCGATAGTCCCACCCTCAAGAGCCGGCTAATCGACCTGTTCTCATCCGACGATTCCGTCGAACGCGTCGAGACCTTTAGCGTAGGCTCAGCCGAGAGACACGATCTTTCATTGGTGGTCGTTTCCTCATCTCCCGTTCCCGACGTACAGAAGCTCGTCAATGACGCCGCCAGCAGACTATAGCCCTTTCGTAACGGGAATCGTGATGCGACGTTTCAGTCGCGGATTCGACGAATCGCCCAAATAGTGTTTGCGCGCTTTGAGCGGCGTGTAGTCTGAAATTGTGATTGTTCAGCTCTATGCGCAGCTTGCGGAAGCCTACGGGCCACTTCATTGGTGGCCGGCGCGCACGCGCTTTGAGGTGATCGTCGGAGCCTTTCTCACCCAGAACACCAGTTGGAAAAATGTTGAGATCGCATTGCGCAATCTGCGGCGCGCTGGATTACTGAATGTCGCCGGAATTCGGCGAGTTTCTATTGCAGAACTCGAGCAACTGGTGCGCTCCTCCGGCTACTTTCGGCAAAAAGCCTCACGCCTCAAAGCATTCATTGCGTTCCTCGATTCGCGTTACGGCGGCTCTCTCACCCGCATGTTTGCGCAGGCGCTTCCTACCCTGCGCGCCGAGCTTTTGGAATTGAAGGGCGTCGGTCCCGAGACTGCGGACTCCATTCTCCTTTATGCGGGCAAGCTGCCCGTCTTCGTTGTCGATGCCTATGCGAAACGCGTCTTCGAGCGCCACGCAATCATCCGGCCGGGAGCGAAATACGAAGAAATTCGCGCTCTCGTCGAAGGCGAATTGCGCGATTCGCATCCAGATTCACAACCGACCGCGCACTTCAACGAGCTTCATGCGCTATTAGTCGAGGTCGGGAAGCGCCATTGCGGAGCCGTCGCACGATGCGAGGGATGCCCGCTGCAATCGTTACTGCCGGTCAACGTAACCATTGCTCGGCCAGAATCCCGTACATCTCCACATCCATAAACTCGCCCCATTTCAGGATGTGTTGGCGCATGATCCCCTCATGCTTCATGCCGAGCTTTTGCATGACCCGTCCTGAAGCCGGATTGTTTGCGAAGTGAGTAGCATAAATGCGATGCAGCTTGAGTGTGGCGAAGCCATGGTCGAGCGCTGCCCGAACAGCTTCCGTGCAATAGCCATGGTTCCAGAATGGAACCCCAATCCAGTAGCCGAGTTCGGCGTGATTATGCTGGCGATTCACCACAAGTCCGATGCCGCCGACGAGTTGCTCGCCATCGCGCAGGAAAATCGCAAATCTCGCGCCTTCGTCCTTCTCCCAGACGCCATCGCAGTACTCAAGGAACTTCTCTGCGTCTTCTTGGGTGTAAGGGTTAGGAATGCGTAGAGTTGTTGCCGCAACTTCCCGCGCGCCGATCAGCGGCAACATCGCAGGAATGTCTTCTCGACGCCACCGGCGAAGCATCAAACGCTCTGTCGTCAGAACCACAGGCTGAACTGGTTCCCTCGTTTGCTTGCTGGGTATCATAGGAATCCAGAGTACGGCATCTCTGATCGACGCGACGCATTTCCCGGAGACAACTCCTGAGCACGCCTGAACGCTCCAGACTCGCCATTGCTTTTCGCGCGCTGCGCCATCGTAACTTCCAGCTCTTCTTTGGCGGACAGCTTATCTCGCTGGTGGGCACCTGGATGCAGAACGTCGCGCAGTCCTGGCTGGTCTACCGGCTCACCGGTTCGCCGCTGCTATTAGGCGCAGTCGGATTCAGCTCGCAAATACCCATCTTCCTTCTCTCACCGATTGCCGGGGCTATGGTCGACCGGCGCAACCGTCATCGCCTGATTATCGCAACCCAGACGGTGTCAATGATTCTTGCGTTCATCCTGGCGGCGATTACGCTGGTCGGAGTCGTCAAGGTTTGGCATATCTTCGTGCTGTCCGCTCTTCTGGGATTCGTGAATGCATTCGATATCCCGGGACGACAAGCGTTTCTGGTCGAGATGGTGGGACGCGAAGACCTGATGAACGCGATCGCGCTGAATTCTTCCATGTTTAACGGCGCGCGCATCATTGGTCCGGCCATCGCGGGAATCCTGGTAGCCAGTATTGGGGAAGGCTGGTGCTTCTTTGCCAATGCCGTCAGCTACATCGCAGTGATCGTCGGCTTGTTCATGATGAATGTGCCGCGGCGCGCGGAGCCTGCACGAGACACTTCCGCATGGAACGACATCAAGGAAGGCTTCACCTGGGTACTGAGTACTCGTCCCATCTTTGCCCTCCTATTGCTCGTTGGGTTAGTAAGCCTGGTCGGAATGCCTTATGCGGTGCTGATGCCGGTGTTTGCCGACAGCATTCTGCACAGCGGTGCACGCGGCCTGGGAATCCTTATGGGCTTCAGCGGAGCGGGCGCGCTTGCGGGCGCGCTGACCTTGGCTGCGAAGTCAGGGTTGCGGGGCCTGGGCACCTGGGTGGCGGCGTGCTCTGCCAGCTTCGGTGTGTTTCTTATTTTGTTTGCGCGCTCGCGGATGTTCTGGGTGTCCGCCGTCCTCCTGATTCCGGTGGGAATGTTCATGATGGTGCAGATGGCCTCTACCAACACGCTGATTCAGGCCATGGTGCCCGACCGGCTGCGCGGGCGGGTAATGTCCGTGTATTCCATGATGATGATGGGTATGGCCCCGCTCGGAGCGCTGCTGGCGGGTGCGCTCTCCGACCGCATCGGCGCGCCGATGACGGTGGGAGTCGGCGGCCTCTGCTCGATTCTCGGAGCGATCTGGTTCGGCAGCCGTCTGCCGATGATCCGCGGAGAGGCGCGACGGCTAATCATCGCGCAGTCGTATGTAGGCGGCGATCCACCCCAGGAGATGACCACTGTGCGCGAGTCGTAACCGAAAAGCAGGAATTCCCTGGGCAGGGAATTTTTGCAGGGAATTTTTCCCGGCAGAAATTTTTCCTTTCCGGAAACCCGCATGGATAGCGGGTTTCCGCTATCAGGCAGGGAATTCGCAGGGAACTAGCAGGGAATTGGGAGGGAACCGACATCTGAAAGTACGTTCCATTTGCCATCCTCCTACTGGTCCTGTTTGAACGATTTTTTCCCTTTGTCACAGCCCTCGTGCTAGCACAGAAACCGGCACTCTGATGAGGACAGAGGTGAAAGCCGAGTGCGGCCTCACTGCAGTTTGGCCTTGATGCGATCGAAGAAGCTGCGTTTGTCGTGCTTTTCGTCAACCTCGGTGATGGACGATAGCTCTTCCAGCAGTTCGCGCTGCCTGGCTGAAAGCTTCTTAGGAATCTGGACTTCAACGTGGACGATGAGGTCGCCGCGTCCGCGGCCTCGCAGCACCGGGATGCCCTTGTTCCGAATTGGGACTTGCTGGCCGCTCTGCACGCCGGGAGGAATCTTCAGCTTGTAGTCTCCTTCAAAGGTCGGGACGGTAACTTCTGTCCCAAGTGCTGCCTGTGGGAATGAGATCGAGACCATGCAGTGCAGATCGTTGCCCTCGCGCAGATAAAAAGCATCGTCTTTGACTGCGAGCACGACATACAGATCGCCCGCCGGACCACCGAAGACGCCGGCCTCGCCCTCACCCTGATAGCGAATGCGGGTGCCGTCCTCCACGCCGGGCGGAACCTCGATCTTCATGCGATGTTCGCGGACGATGCGTCCCTCACCCCGGCAGCCTTTGCACGGATCGGTAATCACTTGACCTGTGCCGCCGCAGGTGCCGCAGGTCCGCGCTACGCTAAAGAAACCTTGTTGATACCGAATTTGCCCGCGGCCGCCACAGGCGGTGCAGGCAACGGGCTGCTTGCCATTGGCTACGCCTGTGCCTCGACACGAGTCGCAAGCTTCACTCTTGCGCACGGGAATTTCCGTGGTCTTGCCGAAGATCACGTCTTTCAGCTCAATGGTGATATCGGCGCGCAGGTCGGCGCCGCGCTGCGCGCGAGTGCGCCGGCGGCTCGACGTTCCGAAAGCATCGCCGAAGCCGAAGATGTCGCCAAAGATCTCGCTGAGGTCCTGGAAGCTGGACGCGTCAAATCCGCCGAATCCGGCCCCGCCTACTGCCTGATGCCCGAAACGGTCGTACTGCGCGCGCTTGTTCTCGTCTGAGAGGACGCTGTATGCCTCGCTTGCTTCTTTGAACTTTTCCTCGGCGTCTTTGTTCCCGGGATTGCGGTCCGGGTGATACTGCATGGCGAGCTTGCGGTAGGAGCTCTTGAGTTCCTGGTCGGTGCAGGTCCGGCTTACACCCAGCACTTCGTAATAATCGCGCTTCACGTTGGTTGGCAGGACGGTTCTCCGTTACTTCTTTGCGGGATTGGTGGCGACACGCACCATCGCGGGACGCAGAAGGCGGTCTTTGATCTTGTAGCCACGCTGGAGTTCTTCGATGACTTCGTGGTCGCCATGGTCGCTGGATTCGACCATCTCAATGGCTTCGTGAACGCGGGGATCGAAGGTTTGACCTTGGGCGGGAATGGCCTGCAGTCCAAGACGCGAGAGCACGTCCTCGAGCTGCTTGCGAATGAGTTCGATGCCGGAACGCAGCGCCGAATCCGCTCCCTGGGCGTTCGGGGTACGCAGCGCAAGATTGAAGTTGTCGAGTACGGGAAGAAAATTCTTGATTACGTCGGCCGTCGCATATTCGCGAAAGTCCGACTGCTCGCGCTGATTTCGTTTGCGAGCATTCTCGAATTCCGCCTGGAGGCGCGCGAGGCGGTCGAGCAGAGCATCGCGCTCTTTGGCGACGCGCTCGTACTCCTGGCGGGACACTCCGCCCTGGGCTTCCTGAGCCAGTTCCTGCGAGTCAGCAGGAGGAAGCGATTCGTGAGCGCCTCCGTTGTTTCCGTCGTTCTCCACCGTTTGCACTGCCTGATTTTGATCTTTATCGATTGCCATACTTCTATTGATTATCGTTTAGAACCTTATCGAAAAGCTGGGCGATGTATGAGACCGCGGTTATGGTGTGCTCGTAGTCCATGCGCGTAGGCCCGATTACGGCCAGAGACCCCACCATCTGTTCGCCAACTCGCGCCGGCGCGCCAATAAGCACTAGATTGCGCATCTCCGGCAAGCGTTCTTCCAGGCCGATGACCACGCGCACGGCTTCCTGCTTGGTATCCACATAGCTCGAGAGCAACTCAACGACGCGCTGCTTTTCTTCGAGGATGCGCAGCATCTCGCGCAGCCGTTCCCGGTCTTCTTCACTCACGATCAGATTGGAAGCGCCTTCGACATAAACTCCTGCGGCGCCGCCTTCCGACTGCAACGCTCCTCCGCGATAAAGCTGTTCCAGCGAATTCATCAGCTTGTCGTAGTCGCTGCGTTCCTTCTCAATGCGGCGAGCCAGCTCCGTGCGGATGGAATCGATCGTCCATCCCTGAAAATTCGCATTGATGTAATTCGCGGCGTTTTCCAGCTCTGACTGAGCGACGTCGCGCTCCATACGAAGCACACGGTCGCGTACGACGCCGGATTTCGTCACAACCACGGCAAGAACTTTGCCCGACGCCAGGCGGGAGAAGTAAACATGCTCCAGCTCATTCCGCTCCGGGCCACGCGAAGCGATGGCTACTCCAACGCCGCGTGAGATCAGCGAGAGCACGTGCGAGGTGCGCTCGAGAAATTCTTCCGGATCGCCGATTCCGGTCAGCGAACTTGTGATCAGCTCCTGGTCGGCTTGGGATATCTGGGCTCGTCCCGTGAGCTGCTCGACGTAATAGCGATACGCCTGCGGAGAGGGAACTCGTCCCGCAGAGGTGTGCGGCTGCTCAAGCATGCCCGCGTCCGCCAGGTCCGCCATTACATTGCGGATCGTCGCCGGGCTGAGGCCATCTCGATTCACGCGCGACAAAGTGCGCGACCCTACCGGCTCGCCGGTGGCAATGTAAGTCTCGACGATTGCGGTAAGAATCTCCCGTTCCCGGGAGCCCATGTTGCTGGTCGGCATCTGTTGCTACGAGACTGCTAAGCTTTTGATTTTATTGGAGAAATGTACAAACAGCTGAGCGGCCTGGTTAGTTAGATGATAGGAATCTGCTAACGATGCTGTCAAGATAGCAGTCCGGGTTCGGGAGTGCTAACGGAAAGAAGAGGCGTTTCAAGTTTCGGGTTTCGAGTTTCAGGTTGGCAGCCAATAAGATTCCGACGACGTAGACGCCTTTTTTAAACTTGAAACTTGAAAGCTGAAGCTCGAAACGCCTCTCGTATTTTTACAGCGGTCTTGTCCCCAGCATGTAGGCGTTCAGGCGCATGAACCATCCTGCTTCGGCCGAGTACCACGTCCAGGGGAAGCCCTGATTCACGTATTTCGTTTGCATAGTTTGAATGTACGTATTGGCGCGAGTCGTGTCGCCCATTATTGCGGCCGCATCTCCGACTAAGACCCACGGGAATGGGTCCTGCGTGCCGAAAGAGAGCGTCGGCCACCCCGGCCAGGCGGCATTCAGGTTGTTATAGACCTGCTGCGAGCGGGCATCGCCGGACGAGACAACGCTGTTCAAGGCGGGGAACACCTGGCTGGTTGCGTCGGGATACCATGTTCCCATATTGGGAGCGATGAGGTTGCCGATGCCGTCTTTATACACCGCCCAGGCATTGCCCATCCACATGCTCTGAACACCCTGCAGCATGTGATCGGCAATAGCGTTGTAGTAGGCGGCTTTGGTGGAGTCGCCGAAGGCGTTCTGGAAAAGAGAGGCCAGATCCCGGAGTCCTCGGTAGGCTTCGCAGTTATCCATGAGGTACTTGATTTGATAGTCAGGCTTGGCCCACGTAAGG
>JAFAUE010000145.1 GCA_019243475.1 Acidobacteriota bacterium
CAGGCAATCGTGAAAACCTACTCCAACGCCTGGAAGAACATGGAAACTGCGCTCGCCGAGAACCGGCCCGACTTGATCGACGAGAGCTTTGTCGGCTATGCGCACGACAAGCTGGCGTCCGAGATCAAGGCGCAGCAGAAAAACGGGCTGAGTACGCGTTACCTCGATCACGGCCACCAGGTTCAGGCGACCTTCTACTCACCCGAAGGATCGGCGGTCCAGCTTCAGGACACCGCAAGTCTCGAGGTTCAGCTCCTCGACGGCGACAAGGTCATCTCTTCCGAGAACGTCACGCGAAAATACATCGCCGTAGTCACCGTCGTGGAGGATGGCTGGAAGGTGCGGATTCTCGACGGCGTGCCGGGATTCTAATCAAGCTTCAGGATGTTTGACTACTGTCGCTCGCGACAGCATTACAGCCGCAGCTCTTCCTGATTCCACTGGCTCACGACCAGCTGCGGCTCCTCACAAAGATCGAGCACCAACTTTTCCAGCACCAGCCGCTTACTAACCGGGCTGGAACGCAGCGCCAGGTCAGCTCGCGCCAGCAGACGCAGCGCGCGCGTGAGTTCGCGGCGAGACTTGTAACGTCGCGCCTGCCGGATCACGTCATCGGCGGCAAAGGGTGGAAGACGGAAGCCCTGCCATAGCGCCTGCCAAATCGCCCGGCTATCGCGGACGTTCTTCTCGAGGATCACAAGCATCTGCCGGAACGTGCGCGAGAGCATGTAGATGTGACCGATGGAGGCCTCTTCTCCCTCTTCGGTCGCCATCAGCGCATCGAGCACGGACAAAGCCCGCACGCGATCTTTTGCCGAGATCGCATCGGTAAGCTCGTAGAGCGAGCGTTGTTTGGCAGCCAGCACAAGCGTCTCAACGTCGCCGATCGTGATCCGCTTCTTCTCCCCCACATACAGGATGAGCTTTTCGAGTTCGTTGCTGACCAGCATCATGTCGGCGCCAAGCGCGTCCACAAGTTCTCGCGCTGCGTCGGCGTCAACCTTGACGTTCTCTTTGCCCGCATGTTCCGTCACCCAGCGCATGCCGTCGCTTTCATCGACACGCGCCAGCTCAATCACCGTACAAAACTCGCCCAGCGTGTCGCGAATTCGCTGATAGCGATCTTTATCCTGCATCTCCATGCGGCGAGCGTCAGCAGGGATGCTGATGTGGTCGGCGACAAAGATCATCACGGCGTCAGGATTCGGATTTTTGCAGTACTCCTCGATTGCGGCAAACTCTTCTTGATGCGAGCCTCGGCCATACAGCGATTTCACTCCACGCACGAAGAAGACTTGAAATGGCGCCATCAGCGACGGCGTACGCGCCAGGTCGAGAATCTCGGCAACGCTGTTCTCAGCTAAATCCAGATCGTGCAGACTGAAATCGCGCAGCTCCGGGGTCACCAGGTGCTGAATCAGCGCGGCGCGGCACTGGTCGCGAAAGAAGGCTTCGTCGCCCACCAGAACATACGCAGCTTGCAGCTTGCGCGCGGAGACGTCCGAGACGAAGCGCTCGGTCGCGGCGAAGCTACGGCCGGCCATCAGAAACCCTCCAGGATTTCGGCGACCAGCGTGTGGGCGAAATCACGCGACAGCCGATCCACCGCCGGCGGACTCTCGTCGAAGAAGCTGGTCACCTCGCGGCTCACCTGATACTGCTCGCGAAACATGTAGTTCGGATTGTCGAACAGCGTCTTACCGCGTTTATCGACCAGCTTGATGCTCATATTCAGCTGGACAATAGCGCTCGACTGCCTCCCAGTTTGGGAATCATAGGTGAACGGATAGGTTGTGGAGCCTACCAAAGTCCCCTGCAGCGTGGCGTCGGCGGTGCCGTCGTTTTTGGGAATGATTCGATAAGGACTGCGGCTGGTGAATTCCCTCACCACCGCCTGGGTAAGGATTTCTTCCGCGCGATAACTCTGCGTCTTATTGACGAAAATCGGCACGGCGATGGTGTTGATGCCCGAAGGCAGATTGACCTTCGCCGAATTCGACGTGTGATAACCGCAGGCAGTGAGGAAAATCAGCGTTGCAAGAGCGGTCCGAGTAATGACGTGACGAAAATTTTTCAGCCCGCTTGTGGCGAGAAAATGAGCTGGATCGTTCACTGCACCTTACCCACCGGTCTCATCGTGCTCAACGCCATTGCGCATTCGACTGCGGCCTTGGCGACGATTTTTAGATTATCCGCCGCTGCCCACAGCCACACTCCGCGCGCATTGTGAGCATCCTGCCGCATTGCCACCAGCACCGTGGCCTGTCCCGCGGCGGTTATGTTGCTCGGACTATCCTCGCCCG
>JAFAUE010000202.1 GCA_019243475.1 Acidobacteriota bacterium
CCATCGACTCCGAAGTGAAGTCTCTTGTCTTCGCCAACCGCGACGACAACGGTTATTTTCTTGGAGGCCTCGCGCAGCGCTATCAGAACTTTCAAAGCACCACTCCCGGTGATTCCTTCAGCATCCTGCATGTTCCGAGCATTGACGCTGCGTCCGTGGATCGTCAGCTTTTCGATACTGGATTCACGTATGGATTCGACACTTCGGCGACAGGTCTGTCACGGCGCAGTCCAACATTCAGCTCGGCGAATCTCGTTGGTCGATTTGATGCGCGCCCACATTTGGCGCTGCCATTGTTCCTGCGCGGCTGGACCTTTCGACCGTCAGTCGCTATCCGCGACACCTATTACACGCAGCACAAATCGCCGGAGACGCCATTCACGATCGGCACGACTCTCAACGACGATCTAAACCGTAAGGATTTTGAGGGTGAACTGGAGATCAGACCGCCGCGCCTGGAGCGCATCTTTCAGAAAGGTCTGTTTGGAAAGGCGCTGAAGCACACGATTGAGCCGCGGGTCACCTATCGCTACGTGACCGGCGTCGACAACTTTCTCGGGGTGATTCGCTTTGACAATGCGGACATCGTCAGCAACACCAACGAGGCCGAATTCGCTCTCACGCAGCGCATTTATATGAAGCCGCGTACGCAGAAGTGCGACGACAACGAACGCGAAAACCCGTGCTCGCGCGTCGCGACCGAACTGCTGAGCTGGGAAGTGGCGCAGAAATATTTCATCGATCCGAGATTTGGGGGAGCGCTCGTGCCCGGCGTACGCAACGTGCTGGAAAGCACTGTGGAATTTACTGGGATTGCCTTCCTGACGCAGCCACGAAATTTCTCTCCGATTACGTCGCGCTTGCGTATCCATACCAGCCGCCGCACCGATCTGCAATGGATGCTCGATTACGACCAGCGCAAAGGCCAAATCAATTTGAGCAATATCTTTTTCGATTATCATGCCGGCGCGTTTTTTATCGGAGGCAGCCATGCTCTGCTGCATGCGCCTGGTGAGCTGTTTCTTTCGAGCGCGCTGCCCTCGGTCGAAAAATTCAACCAATTTCGAATAACTTCCGGATTTGGGAATCCGTCGCGACGCGGGTTTAGCCTCGCGGGGAACGTGGGCTACGACCTGAACTTCACCACGCTTCAGTACTCCGCCGTTCAAACTTCCTACAACTGGGACTGCTGCGGGCTTAACTTCGAGTACCGTCGCTTCCTGCTGGGACCGGTCAGAAACGAAAGCCAGTATCGCTTCGCCTTTAGCCTTGCCAATATCGGTACCTTTGGTAATCTGCGCCGCCAGGAACGGGTGTTTTAGCGGGATATGCATGAGATAATGAAGGGGTTAGAAACGCTGAAATTCAGCGTCTTTCGGCACAATTCGAGGTCCTGGCTTCTTGCGATTTTCAAAATTTTTTCTACCGCTTCTACTGTTCGCCTCCGTAGTTCTCGCTCAATCGGGCAACTCTGATTCTGACCGCGCAGTGAATCGCCGTATCGAGCAGAAGGTAAAGAGCACCTTCCAGTTGCCACCTGATGTAAACGTGACGGCCGGTCAACGCGTCCCCAGCGAAATGCCTGGCTATGACAAGGTTCCCGTCACCCTGTCCAATGGCCCCCGCAGCAGCACACACGATTTCTTAATTTCAAAGGACAACAAGACCATCATCGAGTGGGAAAAGCTGGATATCAGCCATGATGTGATGGATCAGATCAATACCGCCGGCCGCCCAGAACGCGGCAATCAGCAGGCCAAGGTCACGATCGTGAATTACGACGACTTTGAGTGCCCTTACTGCTCGCACATGCATCAGACGCTGTTCCCCGACATCTTCAAGACTTATGGCAATCAGGTAAAAATCATCTACAAGGACTTTCCTCTCGTCGATATTCATCCCTGGGCAATGCACGCTGCCATCGATGCCAACTGCCTGGCGGCCCAGAATACCGATGCCTATTGGGAATTCGCCGACTATACGCACGCAAATCAGAAGACGATTACCGGCGACAAGACCAAAACCAACGAACAATTTGCCCGCCTGGATCAGATCACGCTCGATCTTGCCAAAAAACATAACGTCAATGAAGGCGCCTTACAGGCGTGTATGAAGAAGCAGGATGAGAGCACTGTCCGCTCGTCGATGGCAGAAGGCGACAAACTTGGGATAGACGCTACCCCTACGATGTTTGTCAATGGCGAGATGATCTCCGGCATTCTGCCGGAAGACCAGCTTCGCACGATCATTGATCGTGCTCTCCGTGATGCGGGACAAACACCCCCGCCCGCGCCCGCCGCAGCCGCGGAGGCGAAAGCTCCAGCAAAGCCAGCGCAGTGAGGGACGAGCATCCTCGACTTTCGGGCTCTTCTCAGCAGAGGTCGACTCGGGTCGGCTCCTGTACAATTCCCGTCATTCATGACTAAGCGTGAAGACAACGTGGAGTCCCAGTCTTGAAATC
>JAFAUE010000438.1 GCA_019243475.1 Acidobacteriota bacterium
TTCAGAGCAGCGACGGTATCGTTCAGCCCGGCCGCTTGCGTCTTGGCATCGCTCGCGGTCGATTGCGCTTCGCTGGCCTTGGCGGATGCGTCGGCTACTTTCGTGTTGGCATCGCTCGCAGTTTGCTGCGCCTGCTGAATCTGCTGGTCGCGAGCCGCGAGTTGATTTTGCAGCTGCTGAATCTGCTGCTGCTGCGACTCGAGCATTTGCCGCAGCTCGCGCAGTTGATCCGCGGTCGAAGGACCTTCCGCCTTCGCCGGCGCCCGACGACGGGCCGCAGTCTTGGTTTTCGGTTTGCCGGCTGCAGAACTCTGATCGCTAGTCGCGGTCTGCGAGAACAACATGCCGCTCACCAACAGGCACGTTACGAAACTCCGAAGCAACGCTTTCATCCCTTCTCCTTCACGCCACAATGATTGGCACTCGAATGATTTCACCAGAGACTTGCGAGCACAACAGGTTTGACTCGCGCGGAAGCACAGTTTTTATGGGACTGAATGAACATCAAGAAATAAGTCCAGACTATGAATGCGGAGTTACAGCGAAATGAAAAGGTGGTAAATCGGGGGAAAAAGGCGATAGGCAGTAGGCAATAGGCAATAGGCAAATGCGGGAAGCAGTAGGCGATAGGGTTGGGACAACCGTGCGTGGATGGGCTGGTGGTTGTCGCCTAGCGGCCTGTCTGATATCGCAGCTGCGACACAGTGGCCAAGTATTCGTAGCGCGCGTTGGTGTTTCCGATCTGCGCGTCGGTTTGCTGCAGTTGTGCCTGGCTGAGCTCCACTATCGAGGAGAGGCCTAGCTTGTAGCGAGTTTGCGCGAGATCGAGGGCGAGGTTCGCCTGGTCGAGCAGCTGTGCGGTTACCGCAACGCGCTGGAAGGCGGTATTCGACTCGAGCCAGGTGACGCGCACATCGCGCGCAATGCGCTCGCGCAAATCTCTCTGTTGTTGATCGAGAGCGGACGCTCTGTAATCAGCTTCGTGGGCGCGAGCCGAAAAAAGGAATCCATTGAATATGGGGAGGCTGAGGTTCACTCCGGCGGCGCCATACCAGGGAGAAATGATTTGATCGGCGCGAACGGGAGTATCTCCGAATGCGGCTACCGCGCTGACCGTGGGCCGATTCAGTTCATGTTCGGCCCGGGCAAAACGTCTCGCCGCCTGAAATTGGTTGTCGATCGCAGCCAGGTCGGGACGGGAGCGCATTGCGTCCTGCACCAGCTCCTCCTGGTTCACCGGTGGGGCCGTCAATGCCTGGTTGCTCTCATCGATGAGCAAGTAGGTTGTTGCCTTCTCGAAGCCGAGAACCTGGTTGAGGTTGGTGAATGCCGCCTCTTTTTTGTTTTGCGCGTCCAGCAGCAGCAACTGCGCCTGCGCGAGATTCACCTTCGCGAAACTCAGGTCGAGGTCGGAACGCAGCTTGGCGCTGGCTAAAGCCTGCACCTGGTCGGCAGTTGTCTGTCGAGTGGTGACCGTTTGCTGCGCGACGAGAAGCTGCGCCTGGGTCGCGAGTGCAGCATAGAAGGCCTGGTCCGCGGCCAGCACGATGTCAGCTTCGGTTGCCAGCTCCGTCTGCTGCTGCGCCTGCTCGCGCAGATGTGCTGCCGCGACAAGATTCTGCGCGCGACCGAAATCGGTGATGAGCTGACCGATGGTAATTCCGCCTGCAGCGCGAGTAAGTACCGTGGGATTGTTCAGGGCTCCGGCAGTGATGCGGGTTCCGTCGTGAGCGTCCACGGCGGTGATGTTGCCGGTTGCCGCAGGCAGTTCTGCCGCGCGGGTTTCACGCGTTACCTGATGCTGGGCGAAGGTCAGAAGCCTGGCAACGCTGATCTGTGGATTGTTCTTAAGCGCCAGTTGTTCGGCATCGTGCAAAGTGAGTCGAATGGGCGACGCGGGAGCTGGTGGCAAAGCCTGTGCGAGGATCGTGGGAGAACAGAAACAGAGAACCGCAATCGCGCCAGAGATAATTCGATTGAGTGCGAAAGCCGCCGGTGTCGTGCTCATGCGCCGGCTTCCTCCTTGCGATGAATCAACAGGTACGCCGCTGGGACCAGGAAGACGGTCACGATCACGGACACCGTCAGTCCGCCGATGATGGCCCGCGCCAGCGGCGCGTACTGCTCGCTCCCGGCTTCGAGCGCCAGAGCCATGGGAATCATTCCCAAAATGGTCGCAAGCGAGGTCATCAGCACGGGACGCAGGCGCATGCGGCATGCCATCGCAACCGCCTTCTCGATTCCCATTCCTTCCTTCCGAAGGTTGCGTGCCACATCGACGATCAGAATGCTGTTCGAGACCACGATGCCGGTCATCATGATTACTCCCATTAACGACATCACGTTGAGACTGGTGTGGGTGACAAGCAGGAAGATCAGGACGCCGGCGATCCCGGGGGGAACTGCCAGCAAGATGATTAGAGGATCGATGAATGATGCAAACTGAGCCATCAGGATCAAATAGACGAGCACAATCGCCAGCAGCAATCCAATTCCGAAGCTCTTGAACGACTGTCGCATCCCTTCCACTGATCCACGCACATTGACTCTGACGTTCTCGGGAATTCTTGCATCGTGAATAATGCGATCTACCTTCGATGCGACGCTCCCCAGATCTTCGCCGGAAGGAGCGACATACACGTCAATCACACGGCGTAGTTGGTAGTGATCGACTTCGGTGGGCGACTGAAATCCGCTGATATTGGAAACTGCTCCGAGTTGTGTGGTGTCTTCTCCCTTGGCAGAGCGCAACGGAATTTGTTTCAGGTCGTTCATGGATTGAATCTGCTTGTCTGGATACTGCACCGTGAGCATGTAATCGTTCCCGGTCTTAGGATCCACCCAGTAACTCGGCGCAATCATCTGGTTAGAGTTCAGCGCGGTGATGACGTTATCCACGACTTCACGCGAGGATAGACCGAGGCGCGATGCCATTTCGCGATCTACATCGACTTTCAGAGCGGGATAGTCGAGATCCTGAGGAATAAGA
>JAFAUE010000498.1 GCA_019243475.1 Acidobacteriota bacterium
AGCTCCGTTGCAACCTCACTGCGCGAACTCACGCCTGTAGGCCTCCAGCAACTCGCGCTCGCGGCGACGGTCCACGGCCTCACTCACCGAGCGGCGCACACGCTCGCTGTTTTTGTGGATTGCAAGCGCGTTTATGATCTCGGCGGCGGCGGAGAGCGGCGCGTCGTCCAGCAGCGCCATCAGAAAGTTCACAGCGTCTTCATTGCGCGACACGGCAAGCGCGAGCAGCAGTGTTTTTCGTATGGGTGAATGTCCCGCTCGCGGCCACATCGATCTTAGAAAATCGATTGCAGTGGGTAAGCCGGATTCTCCCAGAGCCAGCAGTGCAGTCTCCGCAGCGTCCCCGCCGTCCTGTGCAAAAGCCGCGACGAAATCGACAGCCTGCTCGCGCTCCGCTGCCAGCAGGCCGGCAAAACATTCAGCGGTCACTTCCCCATCCTTGTCGCCAACCAGCGCCTTGTGCCGAAGAACCAGGGTGCCGGCATCGCCGCCATTTGCTGCGAGCGCTCGCACAGCTCCAATCCGCGCAGGAGCCCAATCGTCGATCAGCAATTGCACAGCTTTCTTTAATGCGTGCGGATAGCCAGTGCGCAACAGACCTTGGGCGGAGATGCCGCGGAGCGCGGCCGCGGTGTCTACCGGCGGACCAAACGACGCTTCCATCTGCACGTGTTCGATTCCCTTCAGATAAACGTCCGGTTCGCGGTAATCCTTCTCGTAGAGCGACATAACGATCTCTGTGACGCCGGCACAGCGCTTATCCAGCCGCGGAGCGTCTTTCATCAGACGTTCGAACGACGCTACCAATTCGGGAATGAGTTGCGGGACATGGTTTTCCCGGATGAACCTCGCCGCCCTGGCAACAACGAGATTCGAGCGGTCAGCGAGAAACTTCTTCAGTTCGTCGGCGAGCAAAAACGGATCGTCGATCCCGTGCAAGGCACTCAGCTGGTCGAGCGCTTCTTCGGTACGATCGCGTTTGGACATTTGCAATATGCTAGCAACCGTGAGTACGAGCAAGCATGAATCGGTATGCTTGTGCTCAGGTAACGAGCAGAGTATCTATGGGAGTCTTTCGGCTTAAACATCACCGGCCACGTCTTTTCGTCATCCTCTTTCTACTTCTAGGCAGCGCCGCCTTTGGCGGTATTACGTTCAAATTGCTGGCTCGCGACACGGTGCTCGCGCGTCTGCGCTCCTGTCCGAGGAAGGATCTCGATCGGCAGGAGCAGCTCAAGGCCTATTTCAATGAAGCTGGATGCTCTGGAACGGCGATGAGCTGGCAGAAGGCGGAACGCGGCAAGCTCGGCAACGTCATTTGCACGATCAAAGGAACGTCTGCCGAAGAAATCGTCGTGGGAGCGCACTTCGATCACGCGGATTTGGGACTGGGTGCGGTGGACAACTGGAGCGGAACTGCGCTGCTGCCGTCACTCTACGAGAGCTTGGCTGCGCAGCCCACAAAACACACGTTCGTATTCGTGGGCTTCTATGGCGAAGAAGAAGGGCTGGTCGGATCCGCCGAATACGTTCGCCGGCTGGACAAGGAGGGACTCGCCTCGATCGACGCCATGGTAAATCTCGACACCTTCGCACAAGGTCCCATCCAAATCTGGGAAGGTCACGCCGATCTTGGCCTGGAAAAGCACGCCGTCGAAGTGGCCCATGCAATGAAGCAGCCACTGCAACTCATGCATCTCGAGAATGTGAGTACCGATTCAGAGAGCTTCCGCGCGAAGCAGGTACCCAGCATCGAGTTTTGCCAGATCACCGGCCCTACCTTGCGTCTGCTGCATTCCGTGGACGACCAGGTCAACCGCATCAATCCCGACGACTTCTACAATGCGTACCACTTTCTCGCTGCATACCTCGGCTATCTCGATCAAGTCGTTCCCAGCCGTGAAGCGCAGAAATAGCTGCTGCTCACTCATGGCGCAAAGCTGCCATCGGGTTCACTCGCATGGCACGTCGAGTAGGCGGATACGCGGCCAACAGAGCGACTATCACGAGGATCGTCGTGACCAGTGCATAGGTAGCAGGATCGGTTGGGGTCACTCCCACCAGGAAGTCTGCAAGAAGAGTGCCCATAGCGAGAGCAATGCCCAAGCCCAAGGGAACGCTCACGGCAAGAATCAGCAAGGAGTGGCGGCTCATGAGCGCGAGGATCTCTGACGGGCGCGCTCCCAGCGCCATGCGGATGCCAATCTCTTGCGTGCGTTGCGTCACGCTGTAGGAAATTACCCCATACACTCCGACCACGGCTAGAAACAATCCCAGCACGCCCAGCGCGCCCGCCAATTCGGCTCCGATTTCGTATAGGAACAAACCATTCAGGCCGTGCACCGCGCGTTCCATGGTGCGCACGCCATAAATCGGCATAGTGGGAGCCAGGCTGCGAACGATCGCGCGAACATCTGCCGCAGGCGCGAGAGGATCTCCCGAAGTGCGCAATTGCAGCGACAGCACCGGCGTGTAGTGCTGCGCCACGGACAAGTAAAACGTCGGCTGCACCGGCTCTTCAATGTCGATCAATCGCGCGTCTGTGACGATCCCAACCACTTCAGCCGTGACTTCCGGCTTCCATGAGACGGTGAACTGATGGCCGAGAGCCTCCTGTTTCGGCCAATAATGGCGGGCCATCGCTTCATTAATTACAGCCACCGGATGCGTCTGTTCCGAATCGGCACTCGTGAAATCGCGGCCGCGAAGCATTCGAATCTGATTTGTGCCGAAATACTCGGGCGAAACCAGGTTGAACACGGCCGGTCGCTCGTCCTTCTCGGCAACAAACCCGGGCGCGCGAATCTCTGCTTCCATCAGCGACTCGCCCAGAGGCACCGCCATCCCCAGACTGGCGGATTCGACTCCCGGCAAAACCCGCACGCGCTCGAGCAGCGCGCGATAAAAGGTCTGGCCTTGCTTTTCGGTGTACCCAATCTGGTGAGGGTCGAGCGTGAGGTTGAGCACGTTGTGTGGATTGAAGCCTAGATCGGCGTGCTCGGCGCCGACCATGCTGCGCGCAAAAAGCCCTGCAGCGATCAGCACTGCCAATGAACCGCCTACCTGCACCATCACCAGCCCGGTGCGCAGACGCTGGCGGGCTCCGCTCACGCTCCGCGTACTCTCGTTGATCGCCAGAATGGCTTTCTTTCCCGCGACGCGCATCGCCGCTGCGACTCCCATGAGAACTCCGGCGAGCAGCGCAATGAACGCCGTGTAGCAAAACACTCTCCAGTCCACGCGAAAGTCGAATAGTAGAGTGATCTCGTTTTCCAGGCGAATTGATCGCAGCATCGCAGCGACGATTGTTCCCAAAACGAGACCGGCGGAGGCGCCCATGGCGGCGAGCAGCACGCTCTCGCTTAGCACAAGACGCAGCAGTCGCCCGCGCGAAGCTCCCAGCGCCGAACGCACGGCCATTTCATGTCGCCGGACGGTGGCGCGCACCAGCAGCAGGTTCGCGACGTTGAGGCTGGCGAGCAACAGAACCAGCCCGGCAAGCGTGAGGAAGAGAGCAGTAAGTGCCGGCAGCGGATTTACTCCGCTCACCAGGCCCGGCGGATGCAGCGGTTTCACCAGCAATCCCGGCCGCCCTTGCGCGCGTGGATTGTCTTTGTTGAACTGCGTGCCCAGGGCGCTCAGAGCCGCTTGCGCATCGCGACTGCTAACGCCGGGGCGCAGTTGTCCGACGACGATGGCTGAAGCCGCCTTCGGATCAGTAAACAGATTCTGCGCTTCGGGGCCATCGATTCCCACCATTCCCATCGGAAGATATGCCTGCATCTCGAGCAGCGGAGTAAGGCCGAAGAAGTCTTTGGGCGCGACGCCGACAATGGTCACCGGCGTGCCATTGATCAACACGCGTTTCCCGATCAGGGAAAGGTCGCCATTGAATCTTGCCTTCCAGTAGCGATAGCTCAGCACAACCTCGGGATCGGCGCCCAGCGTCGCGCCTTCCCCGGGCAACAGGAGCCGCCCCGCGTACGGACGCAGCGCTAGCATGGTGAAGAAGTTTCCGGTTACAAACAGCGTCTGCACCGACTCGGTTTGGCCGTCCACGGTAAGGCCGTCGCTTCCGCCTTCTCCACCCGGAGCGCCGCCCATGCGCATGGCAAGCGTC
>JAFAUE010000117.1 GCA_019243475.1 Acidobacteriota bacterium
TTGCAGATAAGAAGTAATGCATAGGGCTCGCCGTGCTAGCGGTGGTCGTTGTGACTGCGGTTGAAAACGCTTTTGCGTCCCCTAACTTCAACACCCGGCCGAGGGCAGCCGGTCTCCTTCGAGTGAGCCGATTTCTTAAAGTCAACACCTGGGCGAGGGCGCCCGGTCTCCTAAGAGAACAATCCCTAATCCACTTCGTTCTTGGCTTTGTAACCGTCGCGGGCGACTACCTGGTACTTCAGCTTCTTCTTGTGCTGGTCCTGCACGATCAGCGGCGCGCCGGTTTGCGGATCTACGATATCTACTTTCAGCTTGCGCCAGCTTCCGTCCTGCTTCGTGTTGGTCGGACGGTAGGTGAGCACGTACTGGTTGCGGATGTCGGAGGCGATGTCGGCGAAGTCTTCCGGGAACTCGGCGGTGAAGCGCGGGAAGTACGCGCGGCCGCCGGTCATTTTCGCGAACGTGTTGAGCTGGTTGTCGGCCTGCAGGAAGTCCAGATTGCGCAGCGGACCTAGATAGCCCGCGGCCTCCAGGTAAAGACGAAACGCCTGTCCTGTCCCCACGCAGAAGATGGTGATGTTCTTCGAGCCCTGGATCTTCTTCAGGACTTTGTCATAGGTCAGCTTGCTGAAGGTATCGATGCCGTTGCAGATGAGCAGAATGTACTTCTGTCCTTCGACGCCTTCCAGGCGGTCGATGGTGTCGTACAGCGCGTCGAAGAGGTTGGTCTCGCTGAAGCCGGGAATGCGCAGCTGGCCCAGCGCCCCCATCACCTGGCTTTTGTCCTGGGTGAAATCGACTAGCAGGTGCGTCTTCATGTCGTAGGACTCGACCGCGATCCAGTCGTCCTTCTTCATCTGTCCGGTGAAGGAGTACGCCGCGTTGAGCGCGTCGTACATGAAGGCATAGCTGTTGGCGGCGAACTCGATCAGCAGCACGGCGGTGATGGGTTTATCGCCCTGCTGCGAAAAGGTGTCGATCTTCTGCGGGATGCCGTCTTCGAGCACGCGGAAGTTATCGGCTTTGAGCCCGGGAATGAACTGGCCGTTGCCGGTGATGACGCTGACCGGCAGGTTCACCAGCGGTACATCGACTTTCAGGGAAAATGTCCCGATTTCCTCCGGGTTCTTCACCTTTGGAGCGCGCTCCGGGGGCTTTTCGTCCTCCGGCTTCTTCTTGGGCACGGCGATTGGGCCGATATCGCCCCCCGGGCCGCCGGCCGCAGGCGGAGCTTGCTGGTTATCCTGCGTCTGCTGCTGGTTCTGTTGACTCTGCTGATTCTGGGAGGAGTTCTGTGCGCGTCCGGGAGTGATTGCAATCAGAAGAGTTAGCAAGCCGATGGCGACGCCGCTGAGCATCCAAGCCGGCTTTGCCTTAATACTGCTAAGGGACATTTCCGCTGCCTTCCTACGGACTCTTTACCTATTGTGCGGCTGAGTCTCTGTATTAGTATAGATGCCGAACAACCCCGAAACCATTGTGGATTATGGCTGGAACGGCCTTTCGGCCCTTTCATTCGTATACGTCTATATGGTCCCGCGGGACTCGTTCACGGAATTGTATGAAGAGCAAAGTTTCCTTCCTCGCTCGCATTTCCCCTCTACTCTTAATTTGCAGCATGATGTCGGCTCAAGCAGCAGCTCCGCTTTCGAAGTCTGCAGCTCGCGTTGCGCCCGAGGTCATGAAGCTAAGCGACGTTCATGCGGGAATGCGGGGTACGGCATACACCGTGTTCGAGGGCACGAAGCCCGAGCCCATGGACGTGGAGATCCTCGGCATTCTGCCGAACCTCAATGGACCCAAGAGCGACCTGATCCTCGCGCGTCTGCACGGCGATAAGCCGGAGTACACGGGCGTCGTCGCCGGCATGAGCGGCAGCCCGGTGTATGTGGACGGCAAGCTGGTGGGCGCGATCTCGTACCGAATTGGGCAATTCTCGAAAGAGCCGATCTGCGGCATTACGCCGATCGAAGAGATGCTCGAGATCGACGCCATGGACCGCTCGCAGCCTGAGCCGGTGAGCGTGGCACGAAACATGCCAAAGGTTCTGGGCAAGACGTCAACCGGAGGCGATGCTCCGGCAGATCTGCAGAGCTTCGCGTCGCTGATGCAGCCGATCGAGGCGCCGTTTGTTTTCAGCGGCTTCAGCGAAGCCACCATCCGGCAATTCTCTTCGCAGTTCCAGGCGGTCGGTCTGAGTCCCGTAATGGGAGTAGGCTCGGCCAGCAACGAACATCAGCCGGAGCCGATTGAGCCAGGCTCGTCGGTAAGCGCGGTTCTGGTGAGCGGCGATTTGGATATCGCTGCCACCTGCACGGTCACTTACATCGATCCGCAGCGGCTGCTTGCCTGCGGACATCCGCTTACGCAGTACGGCATGGTGGATATGCCGATGACCAAGGCGAACGTCGTGACCACGCTGGCCTCGCCGTATTACGCCTACAAGATCGTGAACACCACCAACGAAGTGGGAACCTTCGTGCAGGACCGGCACAGCGGCATCCTTGGCCGCTTCGGCGAACAGCCGCAGATGAT
>JAFAUE010000487.1 GCA_019243475.1 Acidobacteriota bacterium
CTGATGATCGCCGAAGAGAAAGTCATTCTGCTCGGCAACAACTCGTTGGCGCTGGGCACGCCGGTGGCTCCGGTAGCGACCGGCCCGACCGCGGGCGGATCGATCACCGCCCAGGCCGGCAACATCGTCTTTGTCGTCGCGCTGACGGCAGAGGGACTGGCCAATGCTTCCGTCGCGAACGGCGTGCCGCTGCAGATCAGCCGCACCAACATCGACGGCACAACCGACAGCTATGGCGGCGGTTCGTCGAATGTGAGCGCCGCGTCGAACGCGATCACTACCACCGGCGGCAATCAGACAATCTCGGCAACGGTCGCTGCGATCAATGGCGCGGTAGGATACGCGTGGTATTTGGGCACGTCGGCGGCGAATGCCGGCCTGGCGGCAATCACCACAAGCAACTCGGTCACACTCACCGCCAACGCTGCGGGCTCGCAGAAGGCCAACGCGATCACGCAGGACAACTCGCAAAACCAGCTCGAGTTCGACGGCTTCATCACCCAGCTGGTGAAAAATGTGAACGCCAGCGGCAACGGCTACTACAAGTCGCTGAACGGGGCGTTCCTCACTTCCGATGGTGCGAGCGGCGTGGTGGAGATCGATGCCGCGCTGAAGTATCACTGGGACCAGAACCGTCTCACGCCGACCAAGATCTGGATCAGCTCGCAGGAAGCGGCCAACATCAACAAGAAGGTGATCGCCGCGACCGGCGTGCCGCTGTTCCGCATCAACCTCGACGTCGAAGGCAAGCCGGTGGTGATCGGTGGATCGATGGTCGCCGGTTACTTCAACAAGTTCGCACCCGGCGGCGGAGGCCAGGTGATTCCGATGGAGATCCATCCCTATCTTCCTGCCGGTACGCTGTTCATGCAGACCGAGTATCTGCCGTATCCGCTGTCGAACGTGGACAACGTAGCGCAGATCAAGTGCCGCCGCGATTATCACCAGATCGATTGGCCCATCACCAGCCGCGTGTACCAATTCGGCGTGTACGTGGACGAAGTCCTGCAGGTCTTCGCGCCATTCTCGATGGCAGTGCTGCAGAACATTGGGAATGGGTAAAGGCTAGGTGACAGGGGACAGGTTACAGGGCACAGGTTTTGGTTCCCCTGTCACCTGTAACCTGTCACCTGTTCCCTTCTGCGTTCGTTCACTCACTCCATTTTCTGCAGACTCTGAGCTTCTTCTATGTCCACCGGTCCTGACGATCTCTGCGTTCTTCCCGACCTCAAAGCCTGGCTTAACATCCAGACCAGTGCTGAGGATACGTTGCTGCAGAACCTGATCACGCGCGGGTCGCTGCAGATGCTGCGCTGGATGAATCGCGACCACATCATTGCGACCAGCTATACCGAGAATCGTGACGGCAACGGTGCTTTGTTCATGCTGCCGCGTAATTTCCCGCTGGTCTCGGTAAGCAGCGTGATCGTGAACGGCATTCCCATTCCGGGAGCGATGGACCAGGTGAGTCCAGGATATGTCTTCGACGCGTACAAAATCATGCTGCGCGGCGGTTCGAGCGCGTTCTATTCGCTGGGGCCGTACAGCAGTCAATATCAGTATCGCTTCACCCGCGGATTTCAGAACGTGCAGCTTGTATATACGGCGGGGTACGCAACCGTGCCGTCGGACTTGCAGCAGGCGGCAATCGAGGGCTTCGCATACATGTATCGGCGGCGCACGCACATCGGTGAAGACTCGAACTCGGCCAGCGGTGAGGTGACGATCGGCTTCAGCAAGGACATGCTGCCGGGGAGCGTGTTGTTGACACTGGAGCAGTATCGGAGAAGGGCGTTGGAGTGAAAAAAGCAGCCCTCGGCTGTCGGCAGTCGGCGTTCGGCCAGGGTGCCTTTATGCGGTAGCTGCGCGCACTTTCTCCCGCGCCTCGTCTACGGTTCGTATGAGAGAGCTCAGCATGCGCTTGACTCTTGTGGCCTGGGCGGTGAGTTCCTGGTGATCACTTTTAGTTATGTACTCGAGATCATGGGAAAGCAACAAGTGATACTCCAGCTCGCTTGCTGAGCCCATTGCAATCTGGAGAAAACGATGAAATTCTGCATCACCTCTCCGTCCGCAGCCTTCAGCGATGTTCGCCGGCACAGAGGCGGCGGCACGGCGAATCTGACTAGTGAGTCCGAACCGTTCATCGTTGGGAAAGGCCTTGGTCACCCGATACGCAGCCAGCGTGAGTTGATGTGCTTCCTGCCAGACATCCAGTTTCCTAAAGTCTTTCATCGCGTCCTCAGCAATCGTGATGTGGGTTGGTCACTATACAACACCGGACGGGTGGCTGGCCGAACGCCGATAGCCGAAAGCCGATAGCGCAATGATCATTCCCCGCGAACAAATCTACTCGGCCCTCTTCACCACACTGCAATCCGCGCTTGGCTCGAAGTTCGCCACGATGTCGCGGCGGTGGCGGATGCCGGAGGAGGTTTCGCCGGAGTCGCGTCCGGCGCTCTTTCAGGTACAGACTGGGGAGCGCGCCAAAACCAACGCTACGGGCGAGCCGATCATCTGGATTGCCACTGTCGATCTCGTGATCTACACGCAAGGCTCGGGCGACGAGCAAACGATTCCATCGCAGGAATTGAATACTCTGCTCGATGCGGTTGAAGCGGCGATCGCCCCGCCTCCCGGCAGCGACGGCAAGCAGACGCTTGGCGGCATTGTCTCGCACTGCCGGCTGCAGGGCAGCACGCGCATCACGGAAAACGTGAACGGCGCGGCTGCCATGGCGGTTGTGCCGGTGGAAATCGTTACGACAGCCTAAGAGACGTCATTCCGAACCTCGCGCCTTTTGCGAGGTGAGGAATCGCTACTGGCACTTTCCTCACCCCTGCAAAAACGGCAGGGGATTCGGAATGACAAAAAGGACAACATCAAGCTATGTTCCAATTCGGTTCAGGCACACTCTGGGGATATCCCATTTCGGGCAATCTTGCCGCGAATCCTACGCCCATCAAGTTCGGCACGCTGCAGGAGGTGGATATCGAGATCTCCGGCTCGGTGAAGGAACTTTACGGGCAGAACCAGTTTGCCGACGCGGTCGCGCGCGGCAAATGCAAGATCACCGGCAAAGCCAAGTACGCGCAGATTATCGGCAAGCACGTGAACGATCTGTTCTTCGGACAAACCATGAGCGCCGGCCAAAAGCTCACGGCGGTGGACGAAGCACAGAGCGTTCCAGGGGGATCGCCTTACACCGTGACCGTCACCAATTCAGCGCAGTTTGCCGATGACTGGGGTGTGCGCTATGCCGCTACCGGTCTGCCGCTCACGCGCGTGAGCAGCGCGCCGGTCCAGGCACAATACGCAGTCAGCGCGGGCGTGTACACGTTCGCCTCGGCGGACGCGGGTGCGGCGGTGCTGATCTCCTATCGCTACACCACGGCCGCAGGCGTACAGCTCAACATCCGTCAGCAACTGATGGGCTTCGCGCCGACATTCCAGATTCTGCTCAACGAGCAATACGCCGGCAAGCAGGCGAACCTGCTCCTTTATTCCTGTGTCGCGGACAAGCTGACCTTCTCAATCAAGAACGAGGACTTTGTAGTGCCCGAGTTCGACTTCGAGGCCTTCGCGAGTCCGTCAGGACAGGTTATGGATTTGTATTTGGCGGAGTGAAGCAGCTCGTAGAGCTCTGTCATTCCGAGCGCAGCGTCCATGCGGTTCGGACGCGAAGAGAGGAATCACTATCGGCGGCAGAATGCATGGCGGCGATAGCGATTCCTCACTTCGTTCGGAATGACAATCTCAGAAAGGAAACTTATGACCTCCATCTCCCTCCACGGTCGCGAATTCAAGCTCTCTCCGCTCACGCTGGGTGATCTACGCAAGCTGGAGCCTGCGTTGCTGGGCGCGGAGCACTCGGTCGCGCACGGATTTGCGTCGATGCTGGCGCTGGTGCCCGTGATCCATGCTTCGCTGAGCAAACTGCATCCTGAATTGGCACTCGAAGAACTCGAGCAGATGCTCGACCTGAACAGCTTTGCCGAAGTGCTCGACCGCGTGCTGCATGTTTCCGGATTGAAACGCGCGGGCAATACGGCGGGGGAAAAGCAGCCAGCGGCAGAATGAGCCGGATCGCCGACTGGCCGCGTCTTTTCGGCCACATCATTACCGCTACTGGATGGACGGCGCGCGAAGTGGAATCGCTCAGCCTGGGCCAAGCCAACGAGCTGCTGGAGTATTGGAGCGAGCATCCGCCGACGCATGTGTTGCTGGCGGCGATGATGAGAGCGCGTCCGCTGCGGAAGGCGGAGTCGCGTGACTTAGCGGGTGCGGTCGCGGGAGTGGGCGGAAGGGTGACCCCAGTCGCAAGTGCAACGATGTCAACGCTGCTCGATGCCGAGCGCGGAACGCCCCGCAATTGAAGACGCACGAGGCGACCGTCTCTCAGAATCTCCATGAAAGTCTCTGCGCAATTCGATTCCGATTCGATGCTCTCCAGCTTGCGTCAGGTGAGTGACGGCTCTACGCAAGCGGCGCAGCAGATGCGCGAGCAGTTTCGCGCCGCCGCGCAGGACATCACTTCGAGCATCACGCAACAGCTTGCCGGCGAGATGCGCGCCCGGCAGCAGCATAGCGCCGAGATCCAGAAGATCACGCAGGCTTCCGTTCGCAGTCAGACGCAGCAGTGGAACTCGGTATTCACCAGCATGAATCGGGGCTTTGCCAGCACTGTCGTTCAAATAACGAGCAGCACGAAGACGCTGCAACAGGCATTGGCGCGCGTGCTCGATCAGATTCTGGCCGACTTCCTGCGCATGCTCGAGCGCATGGTGGCGAACTGGATCGCGCAGCACGTCTTCATGCAGGTCTTTGGCATCGGCACGCAGAAGGCGGCGAGCGCGGCCAACATCAGCGCGTCGGCTTCCCAAGGAGCGGCGGCGGCCTATGCCTCGGCTGCGGCCATTCCCGTTGTGGGCTGGACAATGGCTCCCGCGGTCGCCGCGGAAGCTTACAGCAACATTCTGGGCTTTGAAGCACTGAATGCCTTCGCCGCCGGGGGCATTGTGCCCGACGACTCGCTCGCCTTCGTCCACAAGAATGAAATGGTGCTGCCGGCGAGCTTGTCATCAGGGCTGTCGCAGATGATCGGGGGCAGCGAAGGCGGAAGCAATGTGCACGTGAACTTCTCCGTCTCAGCAACGGACGCGAAAAGCTTTGAAGGGCGCCTGCACGAGCATGCCGACACGCTGGTCAACGTGATCAAGCGCGCGTGGAGACATGGCAAGTTTTAAAACCAGTTTCAAGTTTCGGGTTTCGAGTTTCGGCCAAGCCAGTCGCTTACTGAGTCTCATTGACGAAATGCTGGTTGGATTCGGGCTTTGCCGAAACCTGAAACTTGAAACTCGAAACGCCTTTTCTCCTCCATGTCTAACATCCTCTTTCCCGATCTCAGCGGACTTTCATGGGAATACACGGTTGCTCCGGGTTTCTCCACCGGCATTCAGCAATCGACCGGAGGACGCGAAGTGCGGGCGGCCTACTGGTCGGCACCGATCTGGAAGATATCGCTGACCTACAACTATCTGCACGATGACTCCTCGCACGTTGACCAGAACGGGTACTCGGAGCTGCAGCAGCTGGTCGGCTTCTTCCTGGCGCGGCAAGGTTCGTTCGATTCGTTTCTGCTCGACTTGGCGCAGCTCACGCGCAAGCCGCTCGATTCGACGGTAAGCGGCCAGCCCATCGGGACTGGCGACGGCAGCACAACCAGCTTCCAACTCGTGCGCAATGTCGCGGGATATCTCGAGCAGGTCCAGAATCCGGCGGGACAGAGCGCGACGGTGTACGTCGCCGGCGTGAAGAAGACTCAGGGCACGGATTACACGATCGCGAATGGCATCGTGACGTTCGCAGTGGCGCCCGCGAATGGCGCGGCGATCACTGCGGATTTCCAGTGGCTGTGGCGCGTGCGCTTCGCGCAGGACTCGAGCGAGTTCGACAACTTCATGTATCAGCTTTGGGAGTGCAAGAAGGTGGATCTGTTGAGCGTACGCGTGTGAGTGAAATTGTGACTCTGCGAATTGTGAATTCAGGAATTGTGATTTCGCGATTTTGCGATTTCGCGATTTTGCGGTTCTCAAATCGCGCGATCACCCGATCACGCAATCACCCGATTGGCGGGGGACTCCGCGGATGAAAACTGCAAGCGGTGCCTTTGTTTCATTCCTCGCTAGTGCCACCCAAATGGTGATGGCCGAGCTCTACGACATCACTCTCGCCGACGGCACGCAGCTGCATTACACGACGTTCGATCGCAAGCTGGTTGTGGGCGGCACAACGTATTTACCCGGTCCGCCGAACTTCAAACGCGGCACGGTTGAGGAAGTGCTTGGCCTGTCCAAAGTGGGAACGCTGACGCTGGAGATTCATTCGAATCCCACGGACACGATCGGCGGCGTCCCGGTGTTGCAGAAGATCGTCCGCGGCGATTTCGACAAGGCAGCGCTCACGGTCCGCCGGGTGTTCATGGATTCATCGCTGACACAGCAAGGCACGGTGATTCGCTTCGTGGGGAACATCGGCGACCTCGACCAGGTATCGCGCACGATGGCGAAGTTCACCTGCAAGAGCAAGGTCGAAGACCTGAACATCCAGCTGCCGCGGAACACTTTTCAGCCGACATGCATTCACACATTGTTCGATTCCGGCTGCACGCTGAGCAAGGGCAGTTTCGCGGTAAGTGGCGCGGTGCAGTCGGGAAGCACGGTCAACAAGCTACTGACGAACCTGACGCAGGCCGACAGCTACTTCGATAACGGCCAGCTGCTGTTCACGTCCGGAGCAAACAACGGACATCTGGTCGCGGTGAAGACCTATCTGCACGCCAGCGGGCTTGTGCAGTTCGTGGTGCCGCTGCCGGCAGCTCCGAGCATCGGCGACACCTTCACGATCTATCCGGGCTGCGACAAAACGCAGAGCACTTGTTCGGGCAAATTTTCCAATCTGGCGAACTTCGGGGGATTCCCGTATGTGCCGGTGCCGGAAACTGCGTTGTGAGCAGCTCCTCAGCTTCTAAGCTTCTAAGCTGCTCAGCAGCTCAGGAGCTCAGCAGCTTAGAAGCTCGCGCACGCGTTTGCGCCATCGCGCGTTCCTGGATCGGAACTCCGTATCACCACATGGGCCGCGTCAAGGGCGCGGGGGTTGACTGCGCGATGTTTCCCCTCGAGGTGTACCGCGAGGCGGGCCTGATCGGCGACATTGACATTCCGTACTACCCGCAGGACTGGATGCTGCACCGATCAGAAGAGATCTATCTGGGGATAGTCGAGCGGCATGCAAGAGAGATTTTGCCAGCAGCCAGTAGCCAGCAGCCAGTAGCTCAGCCTGGCGAATTCGTGATCTACAAGTTTGGCCGCTGCTTCGCGCACGGCGCCATTGTGCTCGATTGGCCGACGGTGATCCACGCTATTAACGGTAAAGGCGTGATTCTTTCGGACGGCGAGCGCGAAGGATTCCTTGTTGGCAGGGAAAAGAGGTTCTTCAGCTTATGGACGTGATGTCTCTTGTTTGTCATTCCGAGTCCGCCGCAGCGGACGAGGAATCCCTACTGTAACCAGCACTCTTCGTGACATAGGGATTCCTCGCTGCGCTCGGAATGACAAAGCGTAAGCGCTCGGAATTCCCGGAGTCTTCAATACCAATGTCCATCTTCTCCCGGCCGAAGCCGTTAGCGACGCAGCAGACGATTCTGCAGGCGATCCGCGTGCAGAGCTCGTCGTATGGCCAGGTGGTTCCGATCATCTACGGGCAGAACCGTCTGCCGGGCAAGCTGATTTGGTACGGCGACTTTACGCCGATCGCGAACACGTCGAAGACAGCCTCCGGCGGCAAAGGCCTTGGCGGCGGTACGACCAAGACCACGAGCTACACGTACCAGGCAGCGGTCGCCATCGCACTGTGCGAAGGACCGATTGCGCAACTTTCGAATGTTTGGGACACCAAGGGCACGCTGCTGCTGGTTTCGACCACGGAGAACTACACGGTCCCGGGTGGCGGGGGAAGTTACCAGGTATCGCAGCATGCGAATTACTTCACGCATTACGGCGTCGCGCGCGCAGATTCATATTCTGTCGGCGCCAACGACTACGGCTCTGATGGTCCGGTAACGCTCAGCGGCACACAGAAGACGCCGATGACACAAGTCGGCAGCGCGCCGGCAGCGGGGCAGTTCTCGGTCAACACCAGCACGGCGACATTTACCTTCGGTGCGGCCGATGCCGGCAAAACGGTCACGATCACATATGTCTATTCCGTTCCCAATTCGAACTCGAATGGACAGCCGCTGCAGATGCTTTCGCTCACGCTGTTCACTGGAGCGCGCCCGCAGTCGCCATGGAGCTATCTGACGTCGAACCACGCAGGGCAGGACTTGGGCTACAACGGCATTGCTTACGTCGCGGCCTCGAGCATGGACCTCGGAAGCTCCGGCTCGCTGCCGAACTACAGCTTTGAAATTCTCGGGCTGCTGCCGTTTGGCGGCGGCATCACCGATGCCGAGCCGGGCGCGATCGTCAACGATCTGCTGACCAATCCGTTTTACGGCGTGGGATGGTCGAGCGGGCTGATCGGCGATTACTCGAACTTCTCGAACTACTGCAAAGCCAACGGCCTGTTCTTCTCGCCCGTCTTCGACGCGCAGCAGGACGCGGCCTCGCAGATCGATGACCTGATCGACCTTGCCAACGGCGCGGCCATCTGGTCGGAAGGCGTAGTCAAGATCAAGAGCTACGGCGATACCAGCACCGTCGGCAACGGTGCGACGTTCACGCCGAACACGACGCCGGTGTACGACCTAAACGATTCGAGCTTTATCAGCAAGGGAAAAGCCGATCCCGTGCAGATCGTGCGCAAGAGCCGGGCGGATACCTTCAACAACGTCAAGATCGAGTTCGTGAACCGGGCGAACAGCTACAACGTTGAGATCGCCGAGGACAAAGACGACGCCAACATCTCGCTCTATGGCCTGAAGGCCGACAATCCTCGGCAGGCGCATGCCATCACCGATGCCACGGTGGCGAAGAAGGTCGCGAACATCAAGCGGCTGCGTTCGGTGTATATCGACGGCGGCAATGCTTACAAGTTCACGCTAGGCTGGCAGTACATCCTGCTCGAGCCGATGGACCTGGTTACGATCACGGATTCCAATCTGGGACTGAACAAGCATCCGGTGCGGATCACGTCGATTAAAGAGAACGATATCGGCGAACTCGACTTCGAGGCCGAAGATTTTCCCTGGGGCACGGCGACTCCGACGGCGTATCCGTATGTCGGCGGCGGAGGATTCGCGCCCAATCAGCAGGCCGATCCCGGCGCCATAAACACGCCGATCATCTTCGAGGCTAACGATCGGCTGTCGGAGAGCGGGAACTACGAGCTGTGGCTTGGAGTGTCGGGCGCGAGCTCGAATTATGGCGGATGCCACGTTTGGCTCTCGACTGACAACTCGACCTTCGTCCGCATCGGAACCATTCACGGAAGCGCCAGAATGGGAACGCTGACGGCGACTCTGGCCAGCGCGGCAGATCCTGATACCTCCGACACGCTGAGCGTTGACCTGACCGAGAGCTTCGGAGCGTTGAGCTCAGGCAGCGCAGCCGACTGCGATAACTATCGGACGCTATGCTACGTTGACGGCGAATACATCAGCTATCAGATCGCGATGCTGACCTCGGCATATCACTACAACCTGGCCACGAGGCTGCGCCGGGGCGTGTTCGGCACGAAGATCAGCTCGCATTCGAGCGGCAGCGCGTTTCTGCGGCTGGACGACGCGGTGTTCATCTACCAGCCCGATCCCACGCTGGTCGGTCAGACGCTCTATTTCAAGTTCACGAGCTTCAACAAATTCGAGCTGATGGAGCAGTCGCTGGCCAATGCGACCTCGTACAGCTTCTCGTTCAACGGATCGTTCGCCAATGGCGACGCCTATGTGTCGAACAACGCGAATGTCGTCCCAGCATGGACTGGATCCGCGTGGAACATCCAGATCTACGGACCAGGCGGCGCCGGCACGAGCTACACCGCGTATAAGTCGGACAAAACGTCGCGCTCGATCTCCGCGCAAACGCTGACCACGGATTCAACCGGCACAGCGTTTGGGAATTCGACCAGCTACTACGTCACGTACGACCCGAACACGCAAACGCACGCGGCCTACAAGTACTACTCCGACGCGATCGCCGCGGTCGGACACGGCGCAATGTTCGTCGGCCAAACCACGACGGGCACGGCCGGCGGCACGGGTGGCACGGGCGGCGGCGGCGGTGGTGATAGCGGCGGCGGCGGACGCCAGTTCTTCTAGAAAAGCTGCTGGCTGCTCGCTACTGGCTGCTGGCTAAAACCCAAACAACTCGTCATCCTGAGTCCGCCTGTGGCGGAAAGAACCTTGTGTTCCAGCTCCGGAGCTACGCAGCTTCGGAGCTTCGGAGCTAAGAGCTACCAAACACCCGGCCGAGGGCGGCCGGTCTCCACGAGCACAACATCATGAAACGAATCGCGCTTTGGCTTATCGCCTATTGCTTATTGCCTCTTGCCCTGTTCGCGCAGAACTGGACAACCGTCAGCGCGTCCAACATCACCGATCTCAACCAGGTGAAGCTGGCCGCGGGGAATCTGTGCTTTCTCGGAACCGATTCGACGGACACGCCGATCAATTTCCAAGTCGGCGGCGGCGGACAGGTTCTTGCGCGTCCGTTTTGCGTGACCGTAGCCAACGGCACGAGCGGCTCGCTTACCGTGCCCAATCCGGCCAACACGAATCCGCAGGGCATTTACTACCGGATTACAGTCACGGATTCGAGCACCGGTCAGCGTGTGCTCTACTACAAAGCCGCGACATTCAGCGGCACGACTTTCAACTTCGATAGCTACGCGCCAACCTTGAGCAACGTCGGCGCCGGTTTCGGAACGGGAATCACGGTCGCGAGCATCAGCGATACTGGAAGCCTCTCCACGCCCGGACCAAACCTGCTCGGCGGCATCACCCAGATCGGCGCGAGTGACACTGGAATCTCCCGCACCGGAGCAACCGACTTCGCATTTGGTAATGGAACGGCCAGCGATACGACGGGCTTGTTGCAGGCGACGTTCTATCAGGGTTTAAGCAGCGGCGTCGTGAAATCACAATTGGGAACGAATCTCGCCTTTTGGAGCGGCGGGTTGTTCTGCTGGACTCCAAACGCATCGATTACTGGAGCTTGCGACACGCAGGAAACCAGGCCGTCGGCCGGCGCAGTTTCTTTTGATACAGCGACCGCCAACAATGCCGCGGCGACAGTGATGGCAGGGTCATATCAGATTGGTTCGGGCGCGGGGACTACTTGGAAGATCAATAGCTCGGGCATCGCACAGTACTACAACTCGTTTCCTACTGCTGACCTGGGCCTCACCCCAGAAGTTTATTCGGATCATCCTACAGGTTTGGGCGCCAGCAACGGACTCACGTTGACGGCGTCGGCGTCTGCCGGGTTCTATCGAGCCTGCGCCGATGTGCGCGTGACAACCGCCGGCACTGCGGGCACCGCTTCGCTTGCGATCAGCTACAACAATGGCACAGCCAACCTCACCTACACCGCGAGCACGCTCGCGCTCACGAGCACAGGGTCGCCGGTTGACTTCTGCACGCCTCTACACCTCGGCGCCGGAACCACGCTGAGCTATCAGGTGACGGTAAGCGGGGCGACGGGCAGTCCCGTTTACGCGGTCGATCTTGACGTCGAGCGCATGCACTGAGCGCCAACCGCTAACTGACAACTGAGAACTTCTTATGACAAAACTCTTGGGAGTGATCGCCGTTGTGTGTCTTGCACTGTGTGGCGCCCGCGCGCAGAACCTGACAACCGTCACAGCTGCAGGTCTGTACAAAGGCGGAGCGCTGTTGTCTACAGGACAGATCTGCTTCACCGGCACCGATTCCAGTGACAACCCAATCCCATTTCGGGTTGGCGGCGGCGGTCAGAGGTCACGTTTCCTTATTGCGCGGTTGTGACCAACGGCGCAATCGTGGGCACGTTTCAGGTTGCGAACCCGGCGAACACTGCGCCGGCGAACATCAGCTATCGCGTGGAGCTGTTCGATCAGTACAACCGCATCCAGAAATGGTCGGGGGTGCAGTTCACCGGCACCAGCTTCAACTTCGACAACTACGTTCCTTCGGCCAATTTGCCGCTTGGTACGAGCACGAACTTTGCGACCGTCGGGAACCTGACCGTGACCGGGAGCTGCACAGGATGTGGCGGAGGCGGCGGTGGCGGCGGATATTCGACGATCGAGAACGCGGGCAGTGCGCTGGCACAACGGGCCACGGCAAATTTCTTGTCGGGCATTATCTGTGCCGATAATGCCGGGCAGGCACGCACGGATTGCCAGATCGATCAGAGCTTCAGCCCGATGTGGACCGGCTCACATACATTCAATGGCACAACCAACATCGCCGGAACCTTCCAGATTTTAGGCAGCGCGCCCGCAGGCAAGATTCCCATTGGCAACGGCAGCACCTTCGTCCCCGGTGATCCGTTGGTCCAAGGCTTGAACGCCGAAGGCTCGACGGCGACGAACAACCCCGTGAACATCGGCGGTTTCGATACAGCCGGCACTCCCGCGATCCACGGCGCGAAGGTCCTGAACGCGAATCCCGCGGGCACAGAGTACGGCATCGTTACCCGTCCAATTCCCAGCGGCACGCAGACCGTTTCGGGAACGATCACAGCAAACGCCGGCAGCGGAACCTTCGCCACCTCCAGCTCGCAGCTTCCGGCGGCGCTCGACGGTTCGGGATATCTGAAGGTCCACGAACAGGGTACCGCGACCGTTTCGGGAACAGTCACAGCAAACCAGGGCGGCACATGGACGGTCCAGCCGGGGAATACGGCTAACACGACGCCGTGGCTGGCGACCATCAATCAGGCCGGGAACTCGGCGACGGTTACAGCCTCCAACGCGCTGAAGGTCGATGGCTCGGCGGTGACGCAACCGATAAGCGGCACAGTTACCGCCAACGCAGGGTCAGGCACATTCGCGGTAAGCGAATCTACGCTTGATGGCGCGATTGCGTCGTCTGTGCTCCAGGCCAACGTCAAGCAGATTGGCGGAACCGCCGTTGTAGCCGATCCATGTCAGGCGAACACGAAGACATACGTCTCGATCAACCAGACGGCGAAGACGAGGCTGATCACCGGCACAGCGTCGAAGAAAATCTACGTCTGTTCGCTCAATCTTGTCACCGCTACCGCACAGAACATCGCGGTGATTGAAGGGACCGGCACCACTTGCGGTACGGGCGCTGCGGGCGTGCAGGGCTTCGGCGGATCGGCCGCCGCGACAGGATGGAATCTTGCGGCAAATAGTGGATTGGCTTACGGCGGCGGAGGCTTCGCCATCGGCGCGGAAGGCACCGCAGCAGACGATCTCTGCCTCGACCAATCTGGCACAGGACAAGTATCGGGCGGTTTGAGTTACGTCGTGCAATAAGGAGGATTCATGGCAGCATCACATAGCGATTCTTACGTTCTTTCCACCGACTCGACATTCAGAAGTCGAGTTCAAGCGGCGCTGATTACCGCGGCAATCTCGATTTGGAATGAAGCCGGCAGCACCGCGTTCCACGTGCAGCGCGTGCGCTACGCCGCGGAGATCATGAACTCTCCGGGTACCTGTGCTCCGTTGTTCGCGAACGCGGTAGCCACCGACGCTACATGTCTTTCGGACGCCACGCAGGGAGGGACGGTTGCGCTCACATCGGGCAACGTTGCCGCCCAGGCCGCGCTGGTGAGCGACGTCCACATGGACAACGCGATCAGCGCGCAGTTCAACTCCTTCCTGGTGCCGTTCTAATGAAGAAGACTCTGGGTGTCTGGCTGGCGACGGTCCTCTGCGCCGGAAGAATGCTGGCGACAATCTCCAAAGTACAGGCGACGCAGAATTTCACCAGCGGCGGAACTACGTGCGTGATCAGCGGCTCGTCGTCGCCCGCCTGGTCGTCGTCCGGTTCCGGAAACCTGATTTGGGTCGAGCTCTACAACATCAACAACACAGGAACGACGACGATCACCGACAACAAGAGTGATACGTACACGCAGTTGTTCAATACCGGCACAAATTGCAATGGCGGCAGCCAATGCGCAGCGTGGTACCTGAAGAACACGCCATCGGGTATTACCTCCATCACAATTACTACGAGCAGCGGAACGCTCTTCTGTGCAGCCGGAGAATATAGCGGCCTCGATACCTCTTCCCCTCTGGATGTAAACACCGGACTGAACACGACGGCTAGTACAAGCTGGGCCAGCATTGCAGGCTCGACATCATCTTCCAACGAGCTGCTAGTGGGATTTGCCGCCAATGCGTCAACCCAAACCTACAGTCTCGGCGGAAGCTGGAGTGACACCGCACACGAAGCCGGATTCGGCGGATTTCTCGTTTCGGGAACGCAGATTGTGTCTGCGACACAATCCAATTTGACTTTTAACGGCACTGCGGGCGCCACCGGCAGCTCGGCAGCATGGTTTTCTTTCAAAGCCGTGGCCGCAGGCGCGAGCTGTCCACATACGCTGCTGCTGGCTAGTGCGGGCTGTGGCTGAGGGAAGGCAAGGAAACAAGCGATAGGCGATGAGCAATAGGCAATAGGCAATAGGCAATAGGCGATAAGCAATAAGCAATAGGCGATAGGCGCTGCGATTGTTTTTCACTGTGTCTTAAACCGTGAGGCGAGCTGAAGATGACACCAGGCACTAAGAAAACTTCGAATGAAAAGAACGGGCACATGGCGCCCGAGTGGCTGCGCGCTAACTTGCAGACGTTGATGCTCATCGTTGTGCTGGCAGGCGGATGGATTGCCAACTTTGCCACGCTCTCAGTCCGCATGACCGACGTGGAAAAAGCACAAGGCAAGATTGAACAGCGCTTTGATCGCGATGTTGTGCCACGGCAGGAGCAGGAAGTCCGCGACCGCATGCTCGATCAGCGCCTCGGGCAAATGCAACGCTCGCTCGATGCCATTCAGCAAGAGCTACAGCGGCAGCGAAAAGGCTTCTAAGCGTAAGCCGCTAAGCTCACAAGAGCAGACAGAATCTCACATCAGCAGCGGTGGGATCGACTGAGCTCTTTCCCTGATTCAGCTCACCCATTCACTACCGCGAACGGTACCGACATTTACCTATGGCTAATTTCGATGAAGCGCTCACATTCGTGTTGCGCAACGAAGATCCGCACCTGACTGGCGTTGTGACGGAAGACTCCGGTGGACGCACGCGATTTGGAATCGCTGAACGTTTCCATCCCGAATTGGGAGACGAGTTTTATTCCGCACCGGCCGACTCGGCTCTGCAGATCGCGCGTGAAATCTATCGCTCCGATTACTGGAACGCGATTCGCGGAGACGAGATCGCCGATCAGCGCGTTACGACGAAGCTCTTCGATATGGCGGTGAACATGGGTGTGCGGCAGGCAATCGTGCTTGCCCAGCGCGCTGTGGCCGTGATCGACGACGGTATGGTGGGAGCGCAGACCCTCGAAGCTCTGAACACCTGGGAGCCGCAGCGATTACTCGAGCGGTTGCGCGCCGCCTCGGCGGCGTTCTATGAGCACCTGGCCGAAGTGCGGCCGGAGGCGCAGCAGTATCTACGGGGATGGTTGGCGCGAGCCCGCGCTTAAGGACCTTATGAACCTCCACAAGCTCTATCTCGGCAGCTTCGCTGCTCTGTGCATCTTTGGCATCGTCGTGGGTGCAGCCTGGCGCGATCATGTGCGTGACGACGCGCGTCGGGACGCCATTCTCGACACAGAGAAAAGCAGTATTACTGATCTCAAGCAGAGCATGGCTGCAGCGCGCGCGCAGTCGGAAGCTCAACTTGCGCAATGGGAGCAGCGGCGCAGGCAACTGGCCGTCGCACCTCAGCAGGCGCCGGAGGTGATTCGCGAGCTCGTGCCCATGCAGACTCCGATTGCGCAGAGCGCGCCACCTAGTGCGCAATCCGCACCTGATTCCCCGGGCGCAGTCCTGACGAAACAACAAGAGGTTGATCTCGCGCAGTACGCCGTCAGCTGCAAAGAGTGCGCGCTCCAGCGCGATCAGCTGCAGCAACAGGTAAACGATCAGCAATCAATCATCGGCCGTCAGGAGCAGGAGATCGCCGCGACCAGGAGAGCGGCTAAGGGTGGAAGCGTCTGGCAGCGCGCAGTCCGAATCGCGAAGTGGGGCGCGATCTTCGGCGGCGTTGGGTACGTAGTCGGGAGAGCACAGCGATGACGAAATTCACAGAAGCGGTGCAGGAAGTAATTGGTGTGTTCAACGCGTTTGTCGGCGTGCTGAACGCTGTACACACAAACGTCTGGGCGATTCTGCTGGTAGTTGTTGCGGTGGATCTTTATCGCGATGGCAAAGACGCAGCCGCCCTGGCCATTACCACCGGCGCCTTCACCATGCTGCAGGCAGGAAAACAGGTTACAGGGGATAGGTGACAGGTACGGGGAAGAGGTGGTAGGACAAGGGGCCCAGTTCCCTGTAACCTGTCCCCTCTTCCCGAATTCCCTACTTCTCCTTCATCTTCTCCGCTGCCTGTCTCGCTTCCTCGGCCTGCGCTTTCATGCCCTTGGCCTCATAAGCGTCGGCTAGAGCGATTTCTACGTCGGCGTCGTCTCCGGACTGCTGCAATTCTTTCTGATATGCGGCGATCGCATCGTCGAAGCGCCTAAGCTTGGCATCGGAACGTCCTACCTGGTAGTAAACTCCTTCCAACCTCGGACTCAGCCGAATCGCGCTGTTGTATTCCTGGAGCGCGGCCTCGTGCTTATCTTCGTCCGCCAGCGCCATGCCCAGCCCGTAATGCGCTTGTGCGCTGCGAGAATTCTTGGCAACCAGCTCTGAAAAAATGCGCTCAGCGTCCACGGCGCGCTTTTCCTCGAGATAAATGAATCCGAGAAAGTTCGCAGCGTTGGCGTCGTTGGGTTCCAGCGCCATGACCTGCTTGACCTCAGCTTCCGCTTTTGGGAACTCCTTTGTCCGGTAATATGCGTCCGCCAGGCTGATCCGCGCCTGAGCGTCGTTCGGCCGCATATGGACGGCTGTCTGCAACTCGCCGACAGCTTCCTGATTGCGCTGCTGCTGCAGCAAAGTCTCGCCTTGCCGCAGATGAATCAAATATCCCCGCGAACGCTCAAGACCGTAAGTAGTTCCCGCTAATCCCAATGCGATCAACAGCAGGATCGCAGCGCGGCTCGAGACGTCGCGGGCTGAAGGCGCTACGCGCGCGATCAACGCTCCGCAGAGAGCGCCGGCGAGAATTCCTCCCAGGTGGGCAGAGTTATCGGTTACCCCCGACATCACGCCGAAGATTACGTTGTATCCCACAAACACCAGTAGGCTACGCAGCTGCATTTGGATCATCGGCCGCGGAATGGAAAATTCGCCGAAGTAGAAGCCGGCGATCAGAGCTCCAGCCAGACCGAATATTGCGCCTGAAGCGCCGGCGCTGAGTCGCCCGGGATTCCAGCCCACGCTAAGCAATCCTCCGGCTACGCCGGAGATCATGTAGATGACGCCGAATGTCCAAGTCCCATAAAGGGACTCGGCCAGAGCGCCGAGATCCCACAGACACCACATGTTGAACCCGATGTGCAGAATGCCGATGTGCACGAAGTTGTAGCTCAGCAACCGCCACCATTGTCCGCTGAGCGTCAGCGGACCATAGTTGGCACCCCACGCGACAAGCTGCGGGCCAGAAGGTTCCATTACCGACGCCCCGCTCACCGCCATGGCAATAAATACGAGGACATTGAGTGCGACCAGCGTGTGCGTGAGCATAGCGGAGCTACTGCTGACGCGTTGCCAGGGCGCGGGCATTACCGGCTGAGGAGCGTCGTCAGGCAGCTCGCCGCGCTGCGCGGCCTCATGTTGCAGGCACCAAACACACTTCCGCTTCCCAAAAGAGAACGGCGGCAGCTTCCGCCCGCACACTACGCAATTGGCCATAAAAAGCTAATAAAGGTGTATCACAGGGAAGGCTAACGTGCGGAGAGGCGACCACAGCATGCGACTGGCGCCTGGTCACTAACTACCGTAGGCCATTTTCCGCACATATATGCGCGTCGCGATCGCGCTGCCCTCAATTGCCGACACGACTCTGAGCCGATAGAATAGAAGGAGTTCCTTCGCCCTGCAGGCCCGTAGCTCAGTCTGGTTAGAGCGCTTCCTTGACACGGAAGAGGTCGATGGTTCGAGTCCATTCGGGCCTACCACGGTTTCTTCAATTGACCCGGGAATGTTTGCGCCCGCGCCTTTCCTTGATTCGCCGGAACCCTCTTACTCTTAGCTGCTGACTGCAGGCAGAGCATGGCGCATTGCCCTTTGGAGGGCAGAATAACGGTCAGACTGCAATCTCTTGCGCCGCAGGACCACACTTTGAAGCGAAGAACCTAGCAGATTCGCGCTCGGGAAATCTGTGACGGTAGCTCGATGCCCATGCATCAATGAATTCAGCCGACTTACCACTTTCCACCAATGCCCAGACACTTCCTCCGAATCCCGCCCCGAAGGCCGATGCTGCAACCGCGCCTAGCTCGCGTGCTGATCGCGCCAGAAAAGACGTTTCGGAAACTTGATTTTCCAGCAACTCTTCAGCGTAGCTCTGGGAAAGATCTACCACCCTTCCGAATTCGCTCCAATTCGATTGACGCAGCGCATCTGCCGCCGCGGGAACAATCTCATACGTCTCGGCGATAAATTGTTCGAAGCGGTTGGACAGGAACGCGGCAGGGACACTCGAGTCGGCTTGGGCGCGAATCAGATCGCGAATCTGTGGCGTTGCCTCAGAAGAAGAAGCCACCGCGCAGCCGAGTGAAATGACACTCCGACCGTACACCTTATTCCACATTCCCAGAATGGAATCCGTGGCCACGGACAAACGGTTGTATTGTTGCTGCTGATCGCCAGTCTTCTCCGACGCTACGCCGCTGCTCGCAATCACAAACGTTAGCTCCGTTGGAACCGCGATGGTGCGTTCGAATTGCGTAGGGCAGAACGTGAATTGAGAAATCTGTCCCGCCTGGCAACAAATAATGGCGGTGTGGTCTTCACTACCGCCAAATGTGCCGACGCCAACGTCTCCGGCTAAGAGTCGGAAGCTGCTTCCATTTTCCACACACCCGAGATAGGTTGCGAGATCCTCCTTCGTCTGAATGTTTGCCTGGAATTCTTCGCTCTGATCGAGATTGTTTGCCGCGGCCACGCAGAAAAATGCCGCGACCACAAATGCACTGGAACTGCTCATCCCAGCAGCTCGTGGAAGGTCGCTCGAAAAAACTACGTCGACTCCGCTTTGGGCGGAAGGAAAATTTTGCGCAATTCGGCGCGTGACTGTAACCGGATAGATAGCCCAGGAAGTAGGAGGAACAATCGGTGCCGACGTCAACTCCCATCTCGCAGTGCTGTTTCGGGAAATATCTACAAAGCGAATTCCTCGATCATTCCGAGCCGACGCAAGAATGCAAAAACCTTTTTCGACGCAGCACAGCAAACTCCGCCCGCCGGCATAGTCGGTATGCTTTCCCAGCACCTCGATCCGGCCAGGCACATGGAACAAGCGCCGCTGCTTGTTGAATGCCAGGTGGTCGGCTGCATGCACTAACTCATCAAAAACTTTTGCTTTGCCCTCGGCGCTCTCGGCGCTCATTCCGCCCTGCCTTAGGCTGAACGCGTAATCATTCATAGTTGGATAGAGCGCCCTCGGAGTTGCTGCCCAACGCTCTCGATATCTGAGCGCGTCGAAAGATCGAGTACGTTCCCCCGAAATGGAATCACGCGAAAGCGTTCTCCCATGCACTCAATGGCGTATTGCACCGCAGAAGGAAGCTCGTACTCTCCACGAGCCGAAGGCTCTATTGCTGCACAGGCTTCAAGAATTGAAGGGGTAAACGACCAGGAGTTCATGCTGATGAGTGCAGTGGCATCCAGGCTGGCGGGTTTCTCCTCAATCCGTTCCAACTCGGTGTTCTGATTCACCCGTAATACTGCATAACTTCTTAGACGATCTTCATCGATGTTTCCGTTCTCGATAAGAGCTTGCCGGTCAAAACCTACAATGCCGTTGCCGCCGACACCGCGTAACAACTTGAGCGCTTCAACCGGATAGTAGTTATCTGAATTCACTACCAGAAAAGGATCGGAACCAACAAAGTGCATAGCCGCGCGGACTGCGTCCGCCGTGCCCAGGGGCTGTTCCTGCACAGCAAAGCTAATCGAGATGCGGCTGGTGGGAAGAGATTCGTAATATTCCCGGATGATTCCGTGTTCCGGACCGATGACGAGACATACCTTTGTGCATCCAGCATCGGCCAGGGCGCTCAGACAGTAATCGAGGAAAGGGCGACCAATCGGGATCATTGCCTTGATGCCGCATTCTGCTACGCGCTCCTGATCTGGAGTGAGCGCTGCGGTCGGCGCAGCGGCTCGCATGCGTTTTCCCAATCCACGAGCAAGGACTACAGCTTTGTGAGTCTCCTCTAGACGTGGCACCAGCTATTCGCTCTTTTCCTGGTCGCGCAGCATTTTGAAAAGGATTCTTAGATCTCGCAGGCCAAGCACCGTGACGATCGCGGTAATGAAGGCGAACGAAGCACCGGCAATTAGCAGCCAGATCGCCCAGAAGTAGCCCCATCCCGTAAGGCTCACGCTTCCTCCAATGCCGGCGCGACGATACGTCTGGCGGGCTTCGCTTTGAGAAACGATCCGGTTACTAGTCCAAGTCCGGCCAGGGCGAACGCCGTAAAACCAGTCACATTCTCACTCCAATGTAGGAAGAAGAATGGAATGATCGCGCCTGCCGCCCCCATGAGCATTGCAAGATATCCGCCGGCTACGCTGGCGCGATGCCAATACAGGCCGCCGACCACGCAAACGAACGCTCCGGCAAGAAAGATAGTGCCGGTGATGTTCAGATAAAGATAAACAGCGCCCGGCGGCGTGTAATAGAGGCCCCAGAACATCAAAAACAAACTGACTAGCAGGTTCGCGATGCGGTTCACCACGATTTGCGCTCGGGAACTGAGTGGCGCTGCATTTCGCATTTGCCGGAACGGCAAAATGATGTCTTGAGAGATTACAGCGCTCCACCCCAACAAATAGGAACTGTTCACCGACATCGTAGCCGCCAGCATCCCAGCAACAACCAAGCCTTTGATGCCGGGACCGAGTATTGCAGCCAGCATCGCCGGCATGGCATCAATCGGCGCGACTGTTCGACCGGAGACAACCGGATTGGGAACTCCCCCATTGAGCGCGCCCGATCCAAAAATCGTAAGCGCCGCAATCCCCCAAAGCATCGGCAACATTCCGCGGCCAAGAAAGATCAAGCCGGTCCAACTCATCACCCGCCTGGAGGTTTTGGCATCACGCGTGGAAAGCATTCGCATTGCCGTGGTCTGCCAGCAGGTATGAATGGAGAACCACAGCAGCGTCTGCCAAATCAGAAATGTCAAACCAAACTTCGGAGCGGCAAGCGGATCGAATCCGGCACGCCCCATAACGCTTGTGACTTTAGACAGCATGTTCGTCCAGCCTGCGTGATGGACCGCATACATGCTGACCAGAATCGTGGCTATTGAGAGCAGAACGTACTGAATAAAGTCGGTGATGACGACGGACACCATTCCGCCCAAAACTGTGTAAAGCAGCTCCAAAAGGAGGATCACTGTCATTGCTTCGATCAAGTAATGCGATCCGATTCCGCTGACGATGGTGAGAAATTTTCCCTCGATCTTTAGAAACACTCCCATGTTCAAGAGGCCGCCCAATGCCACCAATGCACCAGTGAGGAGACGCAACCCGCGGCTGTACTTAAGCTCGAAGAATTCAGGAACGGTCATCAGCCGCATTTCCCGAAAGCGACTGATCACAAATCCAGTGCGGCCGACAATGATCATCACCAGCCCGGAAATCAGGGCTGCGCCGAACGCGGCAAAACCGTAGCGATAGCCGAGCTCGGCGTTGTACATGTACGTGATCGTGCCGATTTCGGTTGCCGCAAGCGTCGCAATTCCGAGAAATGTTCCAAGCTCACGACCTGCTACCAGATAGTGGGCAACGCTGCCGCCAATAAACCGCTTTCCGACGAGTCCCGCGGCTACAGAAACAGATAGATATGCAACAACGATAATCCAGTCGATAGTAGTGAAAGTGGTCGGCAAGCGCGCGGACGTGGGTGACGCTGCTGAGCGTAATACAATCGCGGGAATCTGAACAACGAGGAGAAGCGTTGCTTCGATCTCTGCTGCGGTATTGTTGCCTGCTCGTACTGACCATCCCCGCCTGCGCCCAGAACGCGCCGCAATTGACACTTGCCCCCGGACAAGCCGAAGCGAATGTCGCGAAAAACACGGTCGACATTAACAACGCCGTCATCAGCGCAAGATGGCAGATTGGAACTCATGGATTGCGTCTTGAAAACGTGCGGGACAAGCTCTCAGGTAAGTCGATTGCTGTCGATCGAGATGTTCTGACGTTGGTGTTGCGAAATGGGCGAGTCGTTAAATCATCAAAGCTTCGGGTCGCGGGCACAGCAAAGATTGTCCGGCTGCAAGCCGATCCAAACGCATCGCGTCTTGCCGAACATTTTCCTGGGCAGGAGATCGAGCTGCAGTTCGAGGACAAGAGCCACCAGTTCGAAGCCACCTGGCATGCGATCTTGCGCGATGGCTCGAATTACATACGTCAGGAAATCACCATTAGTGCGCTCCGCAAGGATTTGCCACTTGCCGAGGTCCGGCTGGTCTCGGTTGAAGGAACTGAGGCTCAGATCGTTGGATCGGTCAAAGGTTCCCCGGTTGTCGCCGGAGGCGATTTCATAGCATTTGAGCATCCTCTTTCGGCGTGTTCGCGAAACCAACGCAGACTCACATGTGGAATCGAGCGCCAGCTGCCCTTGCGCGCAGGTCAGCAGGTGACCTACTCAAGTGTCATCGGCGTAACGCGCCCCGGACAGTTACGACGTGACTTCCTCGCGTATGTAGAACGCGAACGCGCGCATCCATATCGAACTTTCCTGCACTACAACACCTGGTATGACCTCGGTTACTTTGGCCGTTTCGATGAGGCTGGGGTCCTCGATCGTATCCGTGCTTTTGGCGAAGAGCTTACGCAGAAGCGTGGTGTCACACTCGACTCGTTCCTTTTTGACGACGGCTGGGATGATCCGACTGAGGTCTGGCATTTCAATTCGGGATTTCCGACAGGTTTCAATAACGCGCGGGAGGCAGCGGCAAAATATCGCGCTGCCCCAGGCGTTTGGCTTTCACCGTGGGGCGGATACGGACAACCCAAGCAGCAACGGCTCGAGTCGGCGCGCAAGCTAGGATTTGAAACGTATCAGGGCGGCCTGGCGCTGTCCGGAACGCGATATTTTGAATATTTCCGGCAAGTTTGCCTTGAAATGATCGACCGGTATGCGGTGAATCAATTCAAATTCGATGGGACAGGAAACGCCGACCGCGTGATACCGGGCAGCCGCTTCGACAGCGACTTTGACGCCGCTATTACTCTGATTTCAGATCTACGCGCACACAAGCCGGATCTATATGTAAACCTCACGACCGGCACCTATCCATCTCCATTCTGGCTGCGCTACGCCGATTCGATCTGGCGAGGCGGGGAAGACCACGACTTTGCCGGCGTTGGCACGGCGCGCCAGCGTTGGATTACCTACCGCGATGGAGACACCTATCAGCACGTCGTTAAGGCAGGACCATTGTTCCCGTTAAACTCCCTAATGCTCCATGGACTGATTTACGCGCAGCATGCGAAAGATCTGGACTCCGATCCCGGTCATGACTTCGCCGACGAAATCCATTCCTATTTCGGGACGGGAACGCAGTTGCAGGAGATGTACGTTACCCCCTCGCTGCTGAGCGCCGACGATTGGGATGTGCTTGCCACCGCCGCGAAATGGTCGCGGGAGAATGCTACGGTGTTGAAGGACACACATTGGATCGGCGGGGATCCGATGCAATTGCAGGTCTATGGCTGGGCCGCCTGGACCGAGCAAAAAGGAATCGTCACACTTCGGAATCCAAGCAATCATGAACAGGCATTTGTTCTCAATCTGACCGCGGCCTTCGAGCTGACTGGATTAGCTCCGCAACGTTTTCGTCTACGTGACGTATGGGCCGGGCAGAAGGACTTCTTGGAACTACCTGCCGCGCAACCGCATGCGATTCACCTGAAACCATTCGAGGTGCTGACGCTGGAAGGCGAGCCAGTCCAGTAAGCAGCTCAAGCGAGATTTCAAGGACACGTCCGAGCAACGACAGTCAGTCTCGACGCACGAACTTGCCGATTGTCTCGACGATCTGCTGCGGTTCACCCTTGCGGACAAATGCCGAGGCATAGGGCGCAATGTCGTCCGGCATCCATGGCATGTCGGAGAGAACGAGGATGGGCTTGGCGGGATACGCGGCCTGCAATTGCTGCGCAACCGCCACTGACGTAAGCGCCGGGCCGATGCGATAGTCGAGCAGCGTGAGGTCCACCGGCTCGTGTTCTGGCAGCGCGACAGATCTACCCGCGACCAAAGCAGTAACCGAACGGAAACCGCCTCGCTCCACGATCCAGGAGTAGAGCTTCAAATGCGCAGGGTCGTCATCGATGAGCAGCACGGTTGCGCGGTTCTGCGTCACGTTCGCGAGCGGGCCCTTTCTGGATGATGGTGGGAGTCGGCCGGAGTCTCTGGGAACTCAGGATTGATAGAGAAGTTTCCGACTATTCTAGAACATTGCTGTTATAACAAAAAGGGTGAAGGAGAATCGGCCCGGCCGAAAGCTGCTTTATCCATCTGCCTTCGTGTAAGTTGGCTTCTCCGATTCTTCACTACCGGGAAGGTGTCCTACCGTGAAGTAGAAGGTTGCACCCTTTTCCACTGCGCCGGTTGCCCAGAGTTGCCCGCCATGCCGTTGGATGATGCGGTGCACAGTAGCGAGACCGACTCCATTTCCAGAAAATTCAGCTTCAGAATGCAGCCGTTGGAATGGCTTGAATAGCTTATCCACGCGATTGGGATCAAAACCGGCACCGTCGTCGCGGACGAAATAGACCGGTGTCCCTCGCCGCACTTCCATACCGAACTCCACGCGCGCGCGCGGGTGGTTCGAAGTGTACTTCCAAGAATTGCGGAGGAAGTTTTCGATCACAATCTGCAGAGCGCGCGGATCGCCTTCCACCACGGCGCCGTCCTGAATGACAAATTCGACGTTTCGGTCGGGAGAGCGGCGATGGAGATCTTCAGCAACGGAGCGAGCAATGGCGCTTAAATCGACACGCTCGCGGTGCATGGCGGTAGTTGAGACGCGCGAGAGATTCAGCATGTCATCTATAAGCTCAGCCATGCGCTGTGTGGCGATGCGCACCTGCGAGAGACACTCGCGGCCGGTCTCGTTGAGCCGGCTTCCCCACTCGTTCTCGAGCACGTAACTGAAGCCGTTGATCACTTCGAGCGGTGCGCGCAAATCATGCGATACCGAGTAGGAAAATGCTTCCAGCTCTTTGTTGGCGAAGACCAGCTCGCGCGTACGCTGCTCGAGCTGCCGGTTGGCGATGAGAAGCTGCCGCGTGCGCTCCTCGACGCGTTGCTCGAGCTCGCCGTGTGCCTTGCGCAACTCCTCGTCCCGTTCCTGAATCTCGGCGAGCATTTCATTGAAAGCGGCCACCAGGGTTGACAGTTCATCATGTTCGCTGCTGGGAGTGGCCCGCAAAGAAAAATTCTTTTCGCGAGAAACGACGCGCGCAGTCTCCGCCAGCCCAATCACCGGGTCGGAGATCGAGCGGCGGAACACCCTGGAAAGCACGAATGCTGCGATCAACGATGCCACAACCACAACGACGGTAATGAGCAGGTAGCGCGCCAGGCGCGCATACAGCGTGGAGGGATTGGCGCGTATATAGACAGCCCCAATGATCTTTCCCTGGAAGTCAATGGGCCTCACAAGGATGACTTCATGGATCCTGAACCAGTACTGCTCAGTATCGAAATGGGAAGTCGGGGGCAAGCTGACTGGAACGCCTGACCTGGCATACCGGGCAAACATTTGACCGTCGGGCAACAGGATGCCGGCGGCAATGATGTTCGGCGAGACGGAAACAGCGGAAAGCGTACTCTGCGCCGATCCCGGATCGTTGAACGTAATGGCTGAGATGCAATTGAAGCCGATGATCTGCGCCTGGATACTAAGGTTGCGCAGCAGCGCGTCGCGATAGCTATAAATGTCGTAGCTGACGAATGCCACGCAGCAAACCAGCAAAGCCCCGGCGCTCACGAGCACGTTCATGGTCGTGAGCTTGCCGGTGATCGACTTGGCCCCTAGCCTCAACATTATTGCTGCACCTTCAACGCGACTTTCAAAAGCTCGGAACTCAGATGGATGCCGTGCTGCTGGGCGGCCTTCAGGTTCACTTCGAAACGCACGCGCCGCTCAGACTCGACGAACTGGATCATCCCGCCGTGTTCGAGGAAATTTGGCATGTCGCTCACGGTGAGCGCCGCGACAGAACTGAGCGCGGCCAGGTCGCGGTCCACTCGTCCCGATTCGGAACTCGCCACAAACACGATCCTGCAACCGGACGATTCCTGCGGCTTGGCAATGCGCCGCGCCTGCACCTTTTTTCCGTCAATGGTTGCGCTGGAGATGGTGGAATCGAGACTCGCGCCGAATGGATCTTCGCCGAGGACGCACAAACGGAAGTCAGCGCTTGTTTCACTCTGCGGCCACTCAACAAATTTGCCGAAGTTATAGAGGTAAGCGGCTTTGACCTGATACTCGGTGGGGCGCGGAGTTTCCGCAAGAGTTACCGAGTGCGCCAGCAACAAGACTGCGAGAAGCGTTATCGCGCGTCGCCGGAAGCAAAGCGAAGCACTAAGGTAACGTTCACAGAGCATGAGGTCACGAGAGCGTGTGACGCAAGCGCTCTTCGTGAGCTCGCGAATTTGCTGCTTTGCCGCCTTCGTGTTCGCCTCTCTTACGAGGAAATTCAACACGCACTATTGCTCGCTCATCCACACGATTCTCGCGTATACAGCGCGGCGAATACCGATGAGCGGCTGCGAGGGATCGCCCGTTCCCCACTCGAAGTGCTTTGGCTGAAAAAGATTTTGTCCAACAATGGAGAACTGCAGCTGCCGCCAGTTGAATCCCAGGCGAGTGTCCATGGTTTGATATGCCTTAACGTTTTGCGCGGGCAGAGCGCTTTCGTAGCGGTACATCTGATCAAACTCGATATGGGAATGGAGCGTGAGATATGAGCGCGCCTCGACCTCGTGCCGTGGACTAGATCCTTCGTATGTCTGGATCGAGCCCGTGGAACTGATGTTCGCCGCTGCTGCGCTGGCGTGAAACCCTGAAGTCAGAAATGAATATGACCCGCTAAGGCGCCAATTTGAGGTCGCGTTCCATGTCGGGGCCAGCTCAAATCCATCTGTCGTTCCAGCAATATCGTTGGCATACGGGATGTCGAGTATCAGATGCGGCGCCGGCGGCGTGTTCTCGACCGCCGTGGTCGGGGCGCCAAAGCTCTGAAGATCGCGATATCTGTTGTGAAAGACATCGAGATCGACGTAGGTGCTTTTTCCAAAGAGCTGGCGATACC
>JAFAUE010000310.1 GCA_019243475.1 Acidobacteriota bacterium
CTCCCGTGCACACGATGCCGTCGTGCGACCAGACCGGCGTGCCTGGGTTCGTTGCTTTTGCCCACTTCCACTCCTCTACGATCTCGGGATCTGATTTATGGATGATCTCGCGCACTCTCGCCAGCGTAGTGCCGCGCCAGTCGGCAAGTTGCTTGATCTTCCTGTCGATGGATGCAGACGCAGATTCCATGGGCACCTCAACTGGTAGGGATTCTATCAAGCAAAACTCGGCCGAACCGCCGACGGGCTCATGCCACTGAACGATTGTGGGCCAGTATTCGATGATTCAGACTTGCGCTCTGCCCTGCGCAGCCCGCTTCAATCTGATCATCCCCTCACCGGTTTTTTGCCCGCACTTGCTTGAGGCCACGCCGCAGATCCTCTAGCAGATCGTCCTCCGTTTCTTGTGCAATGTGCACCGGCTCTTTCACGCCGGATTCGCTTGCCAGCCATTTGCTTAATTTTTCCGCAGACGCCGTCATCGACCTTCCCTTGCGCTCGACCGGCATTCCGTCTTTTGCCCATCTCTGCGCAACTGCTACCGGCTGTCCCAGGAACCTGGCGATTGCCGGCCAACCGGTGAGAACCTCTTCCTGCACTGGTTTTTTCTTTGCCATTCGCGCTGTGTAGGTTTATAGCAGATGAGTGGAGGCCAGATGGACAACCAGATGCCGGTTCTGCTCTTGCTCCTTTCGCTCGCTGTTCTAGCACTGATTGTCGTGTGGCTTGTAGCCGCGAGCAAAGCACGCGAAGCGCGTCACTATCGCGCACTTTATGAGCAGAAACAATCGCAGGCATTCCAGCTTGGCGGCAGCAAGGCTATTGGCGACATCTGCCAGCACCTTGGCACGTTTGCCATGCTGCTCGAATACGATCAGCTGCTGACCGTCTCGAGCACATCGTCGCAAGGCTCTCTCGACCTGCTCGCGATCAAAGAGGACTCGCTCGACTTCATCGAATTCAAAAAGAAAGGCGCAGCCATGCAGCCGCGCGAGAACAAGATTAAAGCTCTCGTGGAGCAGAGAAGAGTCAGATACCTGATAAAGGACGTCGAGCTTCCCCAGAGCTTGTCGATCTCCGACCGAACCACAAAGCGCAAAGCAATTGGCGCGAGTAAGTGAGGTGCTCGAGTGAAACGGACCAGCAAAACCATTGTGCGGAACAAATCCACGCGCAGCCCGAATAAGAAAACGGAACGCATGAACGATCCCATCCGGATCGTTCCCCTGCACTTGCCCAGCGAGCTGTATCGACCTGCCGAGGGAATCGTTGCTCCGCCGGCGGCGCAACTCACCTATCGTGGCGGACCGCTCCTGCAGACAGTGAAGGTCTTCACTCTTTTCTGGGGACAGACCTGGCAGACGAGCCCGAATTCCGATTTGGGAAAGCAGATCAACCAGTTTTTCAAGTTCGTGCTCAGCAGCGCTTTGCTCGACCAGCTTGCGGAATACAGCGTTCCCGGGAAAACCATCGGCCACGGATCCCTGATCGGGACCGCAACGATTACGCAGCCCGCGCTCTCGCACTCCATCACCGACGCCGCGATTCAGCAGCGGCTGCAGCAGGAGATCAAGAGCAATTCCTCCATTCCCAAGCCTGACGCAAATACCTTGTACTTTATTTACCTTCCGCCGGGAACCGCCGTGGTGCAGGGCGGATCACGTTCCTGTCAGGCGTTCTGCGGTTATCACGACACGTTCGGCAGCGGCATTTACTACGCGGTAATGCCGTTTCCCAATTGTGCCGGCTGCCTGGGAGGACTCAGCAGTCTGGACGCCTTAACCTCCACCAGTTCGCATGAGTTGTGTGAAGCCATTACCGATCCCATTCCGGGACAGGGCTGGTACGACGACACTCACGGCGAAATCGGCGACATCTGCGCCTGGAAAACCAGGAAACTGGGAAACTACACTGTCCAGCTCGAATGGTCGAACAAGAACAACAGTTGCCGGTGACGGCGCTCACACGGAACCACCTGCGCAGCGGGTGGGGCGGTGATGGGCAGGGCCCAGCACCGCTTTACGCTGCACCCCTCCGCTACCGCGCATTGCGACCCCAATGTCTCCTCGCCGCGACACAGACGGCCGCCCGCTCTGCTGCGCCGGTGGTGCCATGACCCGTCAGGTGGTACTGTGATCCTCTCTGTGAGCGACCGCATACCGCTGGCATATTTCCTCACATTTCGTACCTACGGTTCCTGGTTGCATGGGGATGCTCGCGGATCGGTGACGCGATTCACTAATCAATATGGAACGGAGTTCTTGCCTTCTGACCCGGACTGGGAACGACAAGACAAAAGATTGATGACGCGTTCGCCCGTCACATTAGATGAAGAACAGCGGAAAGAGGTGGATCTCGCGATCCGGGAACTTTGCAGCCTTCGCGGATACCTGCTGCGCGCCTTAAATGTGCGAACCAATCATGTGCACACGGTTGTCTCCGCCAATACGTATCGACCTGCGTTGCTGCTGAACGCGCTAAAGGCAAGAGCCACAGCCGCCTTACGCCGAAAACGACATTGGATAGACGAACGCAGTCCGTGGTCTGATGGCGGAAGCAAACGCTACGTCTGGACGGACGCCAGCCTTGAAAGAACAATCGACTACGTTTTGAATCAGCAAGACTAGCGGAACCTTGCACGTGAGAGGTAGAGCCGCGTGCTACTTCACCCGGTAACGCTCCCCTGCGCGATGGAGCATTCCAATCTCAACGGCTCCGCAGCCGCACACACGCGTCTGCCCCACCCGCTCCGCTGCGCTGCGCAGGTGGTTCCGCAGTTACATCCTCCCCACGCCGGCTGGCCCGCCGCTGCGAACCATCATGCGGCATTGGCAGCAACCGTTCCCTTTCCGGGAAGAAACAGCGAGAAACAGGTTCCGGTGCATCCAGTCTTCGTGCTCGATCTAACGGTGATGCTGCCTTTATGCCTGGAAATGATGCCCATGCTGAGCCACAAACCAAGGCCGGAGCCTTTGAGTTCTTTGGTCGTGAAGAAAGGTTCGAAGATGTTGCGCTTGGTCTCCCCAGACATTCCCGTGCCCGAATCGAGGATCGTGACGCGCGCGCCGCCGCGTGATGGATCTTTCCAATCGCCGGACTGCCGCACACGGACGGTAATTTGCCCGCCCTGCGGGATTGCTTCCATTGCATTCCGCAGCAGGTTTGAGAATACCTGCCGCAATTCTCCGGGAAATCCCGGCACTGCCGGATGCCCTTCGTATCTGCGCACTATGCGGATACTCTTTTGGTTGAATTGAGGTGAGTACAGCGTGACTACACCATCGATCAGTTCGGGCAGAGAAACTTCAATGGCATGACTGCTTTCACGGTGAAAAGCCAACGTTTGCTTGGTTATCCTTGAGACCCGGTCCAATTCCACGCTGGCCATCTCTATCAATTCGGTGGTCTCACGGTCGTGGGTGCCGCTTTTGAGCAAGTACAGCAAGTTGGTTACAGCTTCGAGTGGATTATTGATTTCATGAGCGATGCTGTTGGCGAGTCTGCCCATGGCGGCCGCTTTTTCGGTGGCCCGCAAAGCCTCCTCCGCCAGCCTTCGCTCCGTGATGTCCGTAATGATTACGATGGCGCCCGCCGCGCGATCGCCGTCCTTAACCGCCTCCATGCGTATGGAAAACCACTGGCGTTCGCGTTTCACGTCCCCCGAATAGTAAGGAAGCTCAGTCGCCGTGAGTGGGACTTTTAGTTCTTCGCGCAGGAGCGTGCGTATTTCCCGGCGCTCGATCTCTCCATAGGTCTTACCGAGTAGCTTTGTCATTCCGCGATTACAGCGCAGAACACGCCACTCCGAGTCCAGCAAGGCAATGCCCTCGGCCAAGGCATCAAAAGTCCCCTGCCATTGTCTGGCAGCGAGGCGCGATTCGCTCTCGGCCTGGCGCAATCGCAGCAACGCCCGAACTGTCGCGATTAAGACGGTCGGCTCGAGCGGCTGTAGAAGATATGCTTCTGCACCAACGTCCAACGCCTGCACGCGACTCTCACTGGAAGTAAAAGCTGCTGAAACCAGCAGGACGGGAATGTTCGTAGTCTTCGGATTGTCCTTTATGCGGCGACAAACCTCATAGCCCAGTATGTCCGGCAAACGAACATCCAGGATGACTAAGGCCGGTTCCCGCAGCACCTTTTCCAACGCTTCCCGGCCGTTGCATCCCTCATCGACTAGATAGCCGGCGTCACGCAAAATGCGCGAAGCAATGTAGCGGTTCTGCTCACGGTCATCGACGATCAGGATCGTTCTGGCCGAATCAGGCATGCTGCCTTTCGCCGGTTTCGAGGTCGAATCCTACGGAGGCCAGAGCCTGGGAGATCCTGTCGAGCGCTCCCGACCCAGCCGTGTCTCCTTTCGGAAGCAGGGCAACGGATTGCAGACGCAAATTTTCCAAGTCCTGGTCGCTGAGTTCCTGTGAGCTGTGAACGATCACTGGGATTCCGCGAGTTGCGTCGGCTGAGCGCAGCTCCTTCAACACTTCGAAGCCGGTGATGTCCGGCATCATGAGATCAAGAAAGATCACGTCCGGGTGCTCTGCCCCGGCAAGCTCCAAGCCCTCGCGTCCACTGCGGGCTTCAAGAATTTCCAGCTTGGAGCTGCCCAGCAACTCGCGGAGAGAGTAGCGCGCTAATTCGTGATCGTCGATCAGCAGAAGCTTGCGGATTGTGCCCCGATACGTGGCCGAGCGAAGCGTTTTCAACAGCGACTCGCGCGAAAGCGGTTTCGGAAGAAAAGCCGTCGCTCCCAAAGCGAGGGCCTTGTCCCGCTCGCCGGTAAGCACACTTACCGTTATGACCGGAATGTTCTGCGTCCTGATTCGCTTCAGCGTCTCCCAGGAAGCCTCGCCGTCCACCAGCACATCAAGAATCGCCGCAGCTGGCTTCACTCTGTCCAAAACTTCCATGCCTCTGCCCGTGTCGTAGGTGGGAATCACCTGAAATTCCGTGTGCTCCAAGAACTTGGAGATCACGAATGCGGTCTCGCGGTTGTCTTCAATCAGTACGACCGGTATCCGCCCAGACTCGAGCTGCGGAATCTCCGACTCTTCCTTGATATCCGTACCTGCGAAGATGATCGGCAGGTGCACGGAAAAGGTTGATCCAACTCCGAGTTCGCTTTGCAGCTCGACTCGCCCACCAAGAAGTTTTGCTAACTGCCGGGAAAGAGGTAAGCCGAGCCCTGTTCCTTGCACTCTCCTTTGCAGCTTGTTTTCCACCTGCGCAAATTCTTCGAAGACCCGTTCCAGGTTCTCTGGAGCAATGCCAATTCCCGTATCGGCAACGGAAAAGGCGATCGTCTGCGGATCTTCAAGACGTGCGGAGACCCGAACCTCTCCGCGCTCGGTGAATTTCAAGGCGTTGGAGATAAAGTTACGCAGAATCTGGGAAATCTTGCCCTCATCGGTGAACATCGTGGGCAGCTCAGGCAACTCCTCGAACACCAGGCTGACGGAAGCCGTCTCCAGGATCGGCTTCAGCATTCCTCGCAGTGCTCCGAACAGATCTTCCACCTCAAACTCACGCGCCTTCACATCCACTTTGCCGGCTTCGACCTTGGCGATATCCAGAAGGTCGTTCACCATTTCTTGCAGTCCCTGGGCCGACGCTCGGATATAGAAGATCTGTTTTTCCTGGTCCGGAGTCAGGTCGCCGTCCATCCGCTGCAGCAGCATTTGCGAGAGCGAGAGAATCGAGTTCAGCGGCGTGCGGAACTCGTGCGACATGTTGGATAGAAATGAGGTCTTGGCGTCGGACATTCGACGCAGCGCATCGGCGCGATCGTCGAGTTCGGCGTAGAGCGCGACTACTCCGCGATTGGTGTCTTCCAGTTCCCGGTTCAGCAAGATCAACTCATCTTGCCGCACGCGGAGCTCGGCCAGAGTCTTCATCAGCTCCTGATTCTGACGTTCGACTTCTTCGTAAGGATTGTCGGGCTTCCTTTGGCTGAGCTTGCGAATGATCTCTTCTATGCGACTTGCCGTCAGCTGGGGCGCGTATTTGGGCACCAGCTTCGACATTTCCACCGTTGTGCCCTCTGCTCCGGTACGGATCTCAAAGGAATCCATCAACCGCTGGGTGCCGGTAATGCCTTTGCCCAAGCCGGTAGAGGACTGATAGCGACCTTCGAGGATTTCGTTCAGGTTCGGGATCCCCGATCCGGAATCGCCTACCTTGATGAAGAGGGTGGCTTGCGGTTCCGTCTCCACCAGAAACTCGACGGTGCCGGAGCGCGCGTAGCGGAAGGCATTGCGCGCAATTTCCGAGGTGGCGGTGGCCAGCCTGATCTGCTCGGAGTGGTCGAAGCCCAGCAGTTCGGAGATGTCACGCGCGCGCTGCCGGGCGAAGACAACGTCCTGCCCAAAGCGCAGCGTCAGGGATGCGAGAGTCCGCTTCACGCAGCCCTCGCTTCGCGAGTCACCACAACGGTGGCATCGTCGCGGCTGCGCTTGAAGTCGCGATAAAGAACCCCGGCAATCATCGACGGAGATTTCTGCTGCAATCCCTGATAGTGCTCGAGGTTCCAGCGGGCGCTCAGACCGTCAGAATGCATGATGAGAAACGCATCCTGATGCCAGGGGAAAGTAAACTCCTGGACCCTTTCTGATGCGTGTCCGACAATCCCATTATGGGAGATCAGGCTGCGCGACTTTCCGTTGGCAACAATCGCGCCGGATATGTTTCCAATCCCGGAATAGCGCACGACCTGACGAGCGAAATCGATTTCTGCCACGGCAACCGCCGCTCCGCGCGTCTTCTGCAGACGCCCGTGCGCGGCTTCAATAATCTCTTTCGGTGACTTGTGCACATTGGCGCGAAAAGCCGCGATTGCTTCCTGCGACGCATCAGAAGCCGCAGGCCCGTGGCCAAGGCCGTCGGCAACCATGATCAACCGCTTGCCGGACTCATCCTGATGCTCCCACGCATCTCCACACCGTGTCTCCCCGGCAATCGGTACACAGACGGAGCCCGTGGTTTGCGACTTTTCCGCCTTTGCCGGCGCGCCCGAAACTACTCTGGCGGCAATCACTGTTCCTTCGTTGGCTTTCGTATAAAAGTCGAGTGCGGCGCTGAGGCGGCGCACAGCTCCAAGGCCCGTACCGGGCGTTCCCGACGACGAATAACCGTCCTGCATGGCTTTAGAGACGTCGTTGATTCCCGGCCCGCGGTCGAGGGCAAGTACTTCTACCCACGGGCTTCCCGATTCCTGGCTGGGTTGTAGAAGCACCTCGCCGGAGCCCCCGTGCAGCAGCACGTTGCGGGCGAGTTCGGTGACGACGATCGCGAGATTGCCTTCCGCCGTCGAGTCAAACTTTAAAGCCTGTGCCATGCGCACAGCGGCGCGACGAGCTTCGCTGACGTGAGTATTGTCGGCGATCCGCACAGAAACCTGATCTGGCACGCACCCTCATTTCCAACGAACGACACAAATTCGAGTACCTTCGCCTACTTTGGATGCGATTTGGAACTCGTTTACCAGCCTCTTACTGCCGCTCAGGCCGAGGCCCATTCCATTGCCGGTGGAATAGCCGTCTTTCAAGGCGAGATCGATATCGGGAATGCCCGGGCCATGGTCCTCGAAGGTAAGGCGCAGGCCGCTGCGTGCGCCGTTACTGACCATCTCCATCAGACAGCGTCCCCCGCCGCCATGGTCGAGGGTGTTACGCGCCAATTCGCTCGAAGCCGTGATCATTTTGGTCTGATCCACCAGGCTGAACTTGAGCTCAATGCTCCAGGCGCGCACTTTTTGCCGCAGGATCACCACATCCGTGGGGCCGGCGATGTCAACGGACTCAGACTTCAGAGTCGTCATCTCCAGTCTCCATACGGTGTGCGCTCACCAGTTCGCGCAACAGGTCCATTCCCGCCTCAACATTGAGCGCGGTCTTTACCCCGGGCATCGACATTCCCAGCTCCACCAGAGTGATGGCAACCGCCGGTTGCATTCCCACCAGCACGGTCTGGGCGTCGAGAATTCGCGCCATCCCGGAGATGTTTGCCAGCATTCGCCCAATGAACGAATCGACAATCTCGAGCGAGGAGATGTCGATCAAAACGCCGCGCGAGCCGTAGTTTGCGATGGCGTTGGTCAGGTCGTCCTGCAGCGTCATAGCCAGCTGGTCGTGCATGTCCACCTGGATCGTGACCAGCAGGAAGTTGCCCATGCGGAGGATTGGAATCCGTTCCACGAGCTATGCTCCCTTCCGCTCGGGAGTTTGCTTCACCTCTGCGCCGTCTTTGTTTTCGCCCGCCTTGCCGTTCTGCTTGTCGATCCTTACGACTGTCTTGCCCGTCTTTTGCAGGGCGGTCGCAAGCGCATCGGCGAGTGAAGCCTTGGTGATGACTTCATTCAGATTGATGCCGAGATGAACGATGGTCTGAGCGATCTGTGGACGAATGCCGCTCAGGATGCACTCCGCGCCCATCAGCTTGGCGGCGGTGATCGTCTTCAGAAGATGCTGCGCGACCAGCGTATCCACCGCGGGGACGCCGGTGATATCGATGATGGCAACTTTTGAGTTCGTCGCCACAATCGTGCTGAGCAACGATTCCATGACGATTTGCGTTCGGTTGCTGTCGAGAGTTCCGATCAGGGGAATGGCGACGATTCCCTGCCACAGCTTCACCACCGGCGTCGAAAGCTCGAGCATCTCTTCCGCCTGCTGCGCGATCAACTGCTCCTTCGCTTTAAGGAAAGCTCCGAATGTCATCAGTCCGAGCCTGTCCACCATGACGGTGGCGTTCCACATCTCGGCAAACATGGCGTTGGGATCTTTAGCGAGCTCATTCCGCAGCCTTGTGAACAAAGGCTGCTTCAGCGAAAAAACAAACAAGGCTGTTTCGTCCGGGCTGAACCCCTGTTTCGCTCGGGAGGCGGAGATGTCTGTCAGGCGCTCGCGTACGCCGGCCCAGTCGGAACCGGAAACATCTGTGACGTTCCCATTGCGGGCTGCACTGGCAATCGACCTCAGGAGGTCGGTCGATTGCGCCTGCAGTTCGCCATCGTTCATCAAGTCACGGCGCCGAACCGCCGTCAGCTGCTCTTTCATCCAGTCGGCGAGTAATTCGGACTCATTCTTTTGCAGAATTTCGGCGATTTTGCTCATGGAGTACTCCGGACTCTAGCAGGTCAAAACAATGAGAGACGCTCAGCGCGAATCGGACGCTGAGCAGAATTGGCTATTATATCGCGGATGTTAGGCGCGCTTTGTGGGCCGCCGGCCCGGACTGGCTGGCGTCTTCGACTTCGCGCTGCTTTTCTGTGAAGGTGATTCCGGCTCGGCGCTGCCGTTTAAGAGCGAGGCAAGTGACTTCCGCAAAGTTGTCGGCCCGCTTTGCTTCGAGATCATCTTCTTCGAACCCATCCAGGTAGTCAGCTTCTTATCGACCTCGTTGTTCATCACACTCCACACCGCGCACGGAACCGCCTGCAGCTTGGGCGTAGCGTGATAAAAGCGGAGCAACTCGTAACCGCTGGATTGCGGCAGATTGAGATCAACGACGATTAACGCGGGTAACTCTGAGTCACTCGTCAAGGCATCGGAAAGAGCATCGATGGCGCGAGCCGGCATGTCAAAGCGCCGCAAATCGAAATTCCCAATTTGGTCCAAAGCGGCTTTGACGTCGTGCACGTCGCTGTCGAGGTCTTCAAGAAGTAAAACGTAAGCCATGAGAAGCTCTCAATTATTTTGTACTAACCAGCTGCGATGCACAAGTTCTGAGCAGAGTAGGTGAAAAGTCCTAGTTTGGGAAGCCCATAGCGACGGCCGCAGTACGCTTCATATATAGCGCGAAGCGCGGTACTCTGGTAGCCCACCGGCGTGAGCCGTGGGAAGAACTTCTTCATTCGCAATGCTCAATTCAAGAATCCCGCCCTCCCGGACTTTGGCAAGAAACTTCAAATCCGAGCGCTGAAGCCCCCTGGGCTACCAGAGTGGCGCGCTTCGCGCTGTCATGAGAACACAGGACGCGCATCGGAGAAAACATGATTGCCGACCTGTCAGAGACTCCAGTTTCGTCCCTGTTCTCTTTTGCGAGTAGAAAGATTTCGCTTGACGTATATATCCACTACTGATATATCAGCTATAGATACATGGAAGCGGAGCGCACACGTGGCTAAGCAAGAACGGCAAACCTCCGACGAAGTGCTTTTGCCGATGACTCCCGCTGTGTTCTACGTGATGCTGGCGCTGGCCGAGAGTGAGAAGCACGGATACGCCATCATGCAGCAAGTTGAAGCGTTGTCCGACGGGAAGTTCCGGATGGGCCCAGGCACGCTCTACTCCACTTTGCAACGGCTGCTTGTTTTAGGACTGATCGAGGAAATCGCCGGCGAGGGAAAAGGCGATAGCCGGCGCCGATACTATCGATTGAGGCGTTCCGGAAACGAACTGCTTCGCGAAGAGATCAAGCGCCTGGAATCAGCGGTGCGCTTTGTGCGCCAGAACAGGCTGGTACCCGATGCCAAATAGCCTTGTAGAAACGCTCGCCAAATTGAACTCTTCGTTATACGAGGTTCTTCTG